>DASZGN010000453.1:0-8031 GCA_035938775.1 Trinickia sp. | reverse complement strand
TACATATCAGTGGTTTCGTCGAACCTCATCAAGGAGAAAATAACATGTCTCAACGTTCCTTATTAAAATGCCTGTTCGTGATGCTTTCATTTTTCCTGCTTGCAGGGCAGGCATATGCTGCCTGTGATAAAGCAAATGATTATGAGGAGGAAGGTGGATTGAGCGGCTGGCCCACAAGGGTGGAAAATTCAGCAGACGCGACATTGCGCGCGGCATATGCGAATGGCACATGCAAATACATCAAGGGAGCGCATAGAGGCGGATCTATTCCTGATGGCGCTCCGGATGACCTCCATGTCACGGTGAGACGAAACGGTGTGAGTTGTCACGTATTCAAGAAATCATCAACGGCACAATACTATCCGACGACCTGTTTCTGACAACGAATTGGGTAAAAAAAACAATCGATGTAAAGCACAGCCACGGTGAAATTAACTGCCGTTTAGTGTTTGGTCACGGCCCTTATCCCGGTTGGATTTTCAAGTTCCCAAAGACATGGGTAATCCATGACGAAGGGCCTTCGCCGAATTTGACGGCGAAGGCCTGACTTACTGTGCGTAATCGCACAGACTCACGAGCTTTTGCCCGGCCATGGCGTCGGGTCGGGCACCGCGCAGGGTCCGTCCACGTCAATCGACTTGAAATCGGCCGGGGCCACGATCTCGAGGTACTCCATGTCCGGCGAATAATCGAACAGATAGTGACGGATTCCCGGCGCCTGGTGCACGCAGTCACCCGCTTCGACGAGCGTTTCTTTTTCCCCATACATGAAGCGCGCCCAGCCCTTCAACATCAGCACGATGTGGAAATCCGCCTCGTGACGATGCCAGCCGGTGCCTCGCTCGGGCGGAAGATTGGCTCTCACAAGTTGCGCGAGTACCTTGCCGTGCGTGGCGTTCGCAATGCCGAGATCGCGGTAAACGAAGAAGTCTCGCAGCCCGCCTTCTTTGAACGCCGTATCCGCGGGCTTGACGTGGGAAAACCGGGTAGGAAGTTCGGTTGACATGGCGCGTCACTCCTTGGTGAGAAGAGTCCAGCCACAAGCATCGCTCGTTCGATCGGTTTGCGCCATATCGTCGTCGGTGTCGACATGGGCACGGTCACGACGAAAAGCGCCCGGGATGGTGTCCATCCGCACGTCGTGCGACCGGTACGCTTATCGGCAAAGCGAGGGGCAGTTGGTCTCTACGGATTTCGACCGACGTCTGCCCCTGGGACGAAGCACCACGTATGTACAAGCGGCTTCTCTCCCGCCTGCACACGAAAGTGCACTACCAGCGGTTCGATTACACCATCCAGTTTGCTACCCGCCACCGGCGTCAACACCAGCAGGCCGACATCCTGTCGCAATTCGGTTACCTCGAATTCGGTGAAATCGATGAAGCGCCCCACCCTCTCGTGTATCGCTTTATAACCCGCTTCCTTGGCCGAAAAGATCAGTATCGCAATCAGCGGATCGCGTTCGCCACCGAGCCACCGGTCCTTTTCCGAAACGGTGAGGCACGTTTGCAGAAGACTGTCGAGGACATCTTGCCCCCCTACCCATTCGCTATCTATACCCAGGCCATTACACACATTGGAACGGACTGCCGACGAATAGGCAAAACCATCGATGTGGGTAATCGAACCACGCAGGCCCGACGGCCACACTGGCTCTCCCCTGGCTGTTCGGCCAATGACTGCACTCGGATAACCCAACGCTTTTGCCACACGTTCAGCACATAACCGGCCGCCGATAAAGCTGAGTTGCCGCGTGCGCACCGCCCGCATCAAAGAAGCGGGTAGCGCCATCGTCAGATCCATTCCATCCAATGCCTGATCCAGCTTCCACAGCGACACCCCAAAGCTCATTCCCTCGTTTATCTGGTGCGGTGCAGGCAGCCATAGGTCGGACAACCGGCTTTCGATGGCAGGGTACAGATGGAACAGTGTCTCGGTCAGATTGGTTGGACCAAACAAACTCCGGGAGGCTGGTTTCAAAATACAGCACCTGTCAATAGTCTTGCTAAAGCATGGACATAACGCGCACATCACCCCTATCGGCCGACGCCACCACCTTGCCCCCCACCCGGTTGAACGTGATCGACACGGTTGCATCGCCCACGCGCAAATCATGCACCTCGAGCCAGTCGATGCCTTCGGGCAGCACCGGCTGCTCGATGCGCACCTCCTTGCGCGCCGCGTCGATCGTCAAGCCGAGGCACGCCTGCAGCATCATGAACGGCGCGCCCGCGGCCCATGCCTGGGGCAGGCACGCGACGGGATAAGCGGTAGGTGGCTCGCCGCGCTCGCGCGCAAATCCGCAAAAGAGCTCAGGCAGCCGCATCTCGAAGCTGACCGCGGCCTCGAACAACGCTTGCAAAAGATGCAGCGCCGCCTGCTTGTTGCCGTAACGTGCAAGGCCGCGTGCGCACAGGGCGTTGTCATGCGGCCACACCGAGCCGTTGTGATAGGACATCGGGTTGAAACGCGGCTGATTGGCCGCAAGCGTGCGCACGCCCCAGCCCGTGTGAAAGAGGGCCGACTCGAGTTGCCGCGCCACTGCTTCGCCGCGTTCGCGCGTCGGCAGGCCGAATGCAAGCAAATGCCCCGTGTTCGATGCGAGCACGCGGCACAGTTCGCCGTGACCATCGAGCGCGATGCCGTAGAAGTTCGCCTCGGGCATCCAGAACAGCGCCTCGACGCGCTCTCGCAGCGACGCGGCGCGGCCCGCGTAGCGCGTGGCATCGTCGGTAAGGCCTCGGCGCGCAGCGAACTGCGCCATCGTGTCAAAGGCGGCGCTCGCGTACGCCTGCACTTCGACGAGCGCAATCGGCCCCTCGGGCATGCATCCATCCGCATGGAACACCGAATCGTGGCTATCCTTCCAGCCCTGATTGGCCAGCCCGCGCTGGGATTCGCATTGATAGTCGAGAAGGCCCCAGCGATTCTTGTCGCACACGCCCGCCACCCACTTAGCGGCCAGCTCGAGCGCTGGAAAGAGCTCGTCGATCAGCGCGTAATCGCCCGTGCTCTCGGCGTAGGCGCCCGCAAGGACGATGAAAAGGGGCGTCGTATCGACACCGCCGTAGTAAAGCGCAAAAGGCACTTCGCCTGTCGCCGCCATCTCGCCCTTGCGCATCTCGTGCATGATCTTGCCCACCGATGCATCGCGGAACGGCGAATCCTCTTGCGCTTGATGCTCGGCCAAAAAGCGCAGCACGCCGCGCGCGAGCCACGGCTTCAGCCACAGCGTCTGCAACGACGTGATGACGGCATCGCGCCCGAACGGCGTCGAGAACCACGGGATTCCGGCGTAGGGGTAAGGGCCCGTCGGGAGATCGGTCGTAAGGAGGCTCAAGTCGGCGAAGGAGCGCTCGATCCACGCATTGAAAAGCGGGTTGCTCGAGCGCAGGCGCGCGCTCGAGCGGCGGCGCTCGCGCATCGACCAGTGCGAAGCGGTCAGCGCCGCGCGCACGGCGGCACGACCGACACGCGGCCGGACCGCTTCGATCTGCGTCAAATGCGCCGCACGCGTGCTGCGCGGCGGCTGCGCCACCTTCGCGCCCGGCGGCTCTTCTCCATGCACCGCTTGCAGCGTGCGAGTATGCACGGCGACCGACAGATAGATCGACATGCAGGTTTGCGCCGACAGTCGCAACGAGTAATCGGCACGATCCGCTAAGAGGTGATGAGGCTGCGGCGAAAACGTGATCTGCACGTCGCGCTCGACGTGATCCAGCCCGAGATAGCGCAGCCGCACCTCGCTGCCGTCCACGCGCGGCGGCTCGACGGTGCCTTGCTTCATGCGCTTCACGCCCCGCACTTCGAACATGTCCTTGAAGTCGCAGGCGAACGAGATCGATAGCGGCACAATCGCTTCGGTCAATCCATAGTTCGTCAGCGTGACCGCTTCGTAAAGGACGGTGCCGCACAGCACACGCAGGCGCTCGACGTGGAGCACGCCCTCGGGCGTATGCTCGCCACCGATCGGCGGCAGAGGGCGATTCGTGAAGTGCGCCGTGAACGCCGTATTGTCACTGGTGACGCAGCCCGAGAGCAGCGACGGCGCCCGCCCGCCGAACGTGAGCCGCAACTGCGACAGCACGCGGGTATCGTTGACGAAGAGGCCGTCGTCGACACCAATGATGTCGCCGAGCGGGTCGTTGACGACGAACGCGTCCCCCGACTTCAACACATATTGGCTAGTACTCGCGACATAGGGATTTTCCGGCGTGATGAACGCACCGTCGGGGTCCCGTTCCTCGGGCGCGCCCGCTTGCGTCTTGCCGCCGAGTGCATCAGTGTCAAGCATCGTGTCGCTCCTGCCTTTGGCTTTCCTCGAATCTCGACTGCTGTCGATTCCCTCGATTGTAGAGAGCGATGCGCGAAGGGCAACCACGGCGTGAGTACGAATTTGCCGCGGCGCGCAGTCCGCAAGAGCAATGCCAATGGCGCGCCTCGATGGCTTCCCTTCCCTTCCTTCCCTTCCTTAGCCCCGGCCTCAGGCCGCACCGCGCACGAACTCGTCCACGTAACGATTGAAGGCCGACGGGTGGGCGAGATTCATGCCATGCGACGCGCCGCGCACCGTTTGACGTCGCGCAACGGGCAGCCAGTGCTCGAGCGCGGCGACGTTGCGGCGAAAGAGCTCCGGGCTCTTCTCGCCGTCGATCAAGAGTGTCGGGCAACGCAGGCGTGCCGCTTCGTCTTGCGTGTACGGTGGCAGCGGATCTTCGAACTGGCGCGGCAGCGTGGCCGCATTATCGAGCGCCATCGCGCGAAACCCCGCCGTGCTTTTCGACCAGGACCCGACGCGGCTCACCGAATCGACGAAAAGCGCCAGCCCCGCTTCCGTTTCCCCCGACTCGACCAGTTGCGCGGCACGGGCACGCAGCGCATTGACGGTATCGGGCAGCACCTCGAGTGGTTGATGAGACGTATGCAAAGTCCCGCCAGGGTCAGCCAAAGTCAGCGTGCGCACATGCGCCGCATGACGTAGTGCAAGATGAAAGCCGATCGCGCCGCCGCGCGAGTGAGCGACCACGTGGGCCGGTCCGCCGCCTAGCTTCGCGACGAGCTCGGCCAGCTCATCGACATGCCTGCTCCAGCTGAACGGCACCGTGCGAGGCAGGCCGGCGAGCGGCCAGTAATGCGTGAGGCTCACGGCCACGCAGCGCCAGCCTGAAGACAGTGCATCGAGTTGCGGCTGCCAATAGCGGTAATCGCAAAGCGAGCCGTGCACGAAGAGCATGAGCGGCCCGTTGCCGCGCTCGACGTAAGGCATGCGCAAGCCATTGGCCAACTCGACGAAACGCAAGTCCGAATCGGCGGCTTGCAGCGAAAGAGGACGGGGAGACGCGGGCATGAAGTCGGCTCAGTCGGCGAAACGCAGCTCGGCATCGACGGCCTGCCCCACCGCTAGCATGGCTCCCGCGCCCTCGACGACGATCGCGTTTTGCCCGAACGTGAGCGCGCCATCGACGCGGCTGTCGGCGCGGTAAGCGCTCATCGTGTCGGTCGGCTCGTGCGGCCAGCGCGGATCGGGCGCGCCGCGCGCCTGATCGATCGTTGGAATCGGGCAGCGCGGGCATGGCTTGACGAGACGCAATTCGACCGCGCCGTCAGCGGCGCTCACGCGCAGCGTCTCCACATAGTCTTCTTCGTAGGCCGCAAGCCCCGTCAGGACGACGTTGGGACGGAAGCGGTTCATCGGCATCGCATCGACGCCCTTTCGCGCGAGGCGCGCATTGAGATCGGCAAGCGACGCCTCGCCGATAACGAGCACCGGATAGCCATCGGCAAAGCGCACCTGCGCGGTGATATCGCCGGTCCAGTTGCGGCTGGCGATCCGCTCGGCCGCGGGATCGAAGCGTACGAGCCGCACCGGCGCGCCGAGCCATTCGGAGAACCAGCGCGCCGTCTCGTCGCCGGTATCGAGTGCCGTCACGGTATCGTGCCACACCGTTACGTCGGCGGGCCGCGGGCCGGCGAGCGCCGCGGCATCGAGCGGCGTGCGAAGCGGCGCTTTGCCCGGCGCCCGTACGATGAGCGCCTCGGCATCGAGCTCGGGCGCAACGCGTGCAAGCTGCGGAAACTCGCGCTGCGTGACGAAGCGGCCGTTGCTGTCGACGATCATCCAGTTGCGGTCGAATTCGAGCCCGTAAGGAAGCAGTCGGGCTGCTTCGAGCGTAATGCCCGCGCACGACTTGATCGGATAGACGTTGAGTTGGCTGATCGTGAGCATGGTGAGGTGAAATCTTGCGACTGGGGATTGGCGCTACGTGCTGGCGTGACCTTGCCGTCAGGGTTTGCGCCAAGGCGCTGCGAGGCGTTCCGACTGCAATGTCGATTGCAAATCGGCGATGGTACACCGGGCTTGCGCTTCACGCCGAGGGGGGCGGACGGCCACGCGCGACTTTGCGGGCGGGTTGCCCGGTCAAGTCGACGCTTATGCTTACGCAAGAAAAGAAAGGAGAACGAAAGAAAACAGCACTGAGTAGCGAGTAACTTCAGGCGCCGCTGGCGCCGTGCGCACCCCGCCGCGCGAAAGATATCTCCCTCAGAAGGCGCGGAAAACCTGATCGCTATTCGAACGCAGCCGCGCCGACGCACCCTGCCGCAGCGCTTGCACCGCGCACGGCGCACGTGAGCGGCTCGTGCGCCACACGCACCGCAAGGCCCGTCTCTTCGGTGAGCCGTTTGTCGAGGTTCGCCAGCAGCGCGCCGCCACCCGTCAGCACGATGCCGGTATCGGCGATGTCGGTGACAAGCTCGGGCGGCGCGCTTTCGAGCGCCGCCTTGACCGCGCCGATCACGGCCTTGAGCGGCACTGAGAGCGCTTCGGCGATGTCGTGGTTCCAGAGCTCGACCGTGCGCGGCAGCCCGTCGCCCAGACCGCGGCCCACTGCGCACAGGCGTTCGCGCGGTACGTTCGTCGTCGCCGTGCCGATCGTCTTCTTGACATGCTCGGCCGTATGCTCGCCGAGCAGTACGCCATAAAGATTGCGCACGTGACTGATGATTGCCGCGTCGAACTGGTCGCCGCCCACGCGCACCGAGCCCTGATACGCCATTCCACCTAGCGTGACCACGCCAACCTCGGTGGTCCCGCCGCCGATATCCACCACCATGGAGCCGCGCGCTTCGGCAACGGGCAGCCCCGCGCCGACAGCCGCCGCGAGCGATTCGCGGATCAGGTTCACCTTCGAGGCACCGGCCGCGAGGGCCGCTTCGCGAATCGCGCGACGCTCGACGTCGGTCGCATTGCAGGGCACGCAGATCGTGAATTCGGCGCCGCGACCAAAGAGCGACCGCAGATGCACCATGTCGACAAATTCGCAAAACATCCGCTCAGCCGCCGAGAAGTTGGCGATGACACCGTGCTGCAGCGGCCGCACGGCTTCGAGATTGACGGGCACACGCCCGAGCAACTGCTTGGCCTCATCGCCGACAGCCTCGATGCGCCCCGGCCCGGCGTCCGCCGTCTTCCGAAAGCACACGACCGACGGCTGGTTCAGCACCACACCTTTGCCGCGCATGTAAAAGAGCGTATTCGCAGTGCCGAGATCGACCGCGACGCTTTGCGCGAATAGACGATTGAAGAAGGAGTGGCGAGACATCGTTGACTCTCCCTTGAATAACAAGAACGGCATGGGATCCGTCACGGCGGTCGGGTACTTGGCGGGCAGGGCTTAAAGGTCGCACCGGTCCGGCCGATGTCCGCATTACGGCAGCTTCGGTCCCAACTTTAGGGATGTAGCGCGATTTTCTCGTTGTGCAGTGCAGTGCAGTGCATCGCTAAGAATGCGGGACGCGATGCCAAGTTGTGAGGCGACGCCCCATTTGTCATATGCATGTGAAGCGGGCGAGACGATCGGGCGACCGACAAAACGCGCGAGAGGCAGCGTGGCGTGGCATGCTTGTCGGCGCACCGCGATTAGCCTTTGGCCTCAGACGAACCCCCTTCTCATGCGCACGACGCTTCGCCGGCTACTGCTGCTTTTTTGCGCGCTGCGCTATGGCGCGCGGCTCATTTGGCTCGCCGCCCCT
>DASZGN010000452.1:0-7448 GCA_035938775.1 Trinickia sp. | reverse complement strand
GTCGTTAGGCAGCTGCAGTGCTTACGCGCAAGTTACGTTCCCTTTCGCTTTTGTGTCGACGCGTTGCGTCGAGGCGCGCCGCGAAACTGAAACATCAGAGGCTGCAAAGCGTCAGATGGAATGGCACATCGATATCGACGGCGCGCGGACGCAAGTCTCCGTCCTGCACGGTGAATCGTACCCACAGCATGTATTTGTTCGCGCTTGCTTCGGGAATTACGCGCAGCTCCGGCGATAGGCGCACTTGCATTAATTGGTAAGTGCGACCGGAAAGCATTTGCTGATAGCTGCCTTGCATGGCCATCACCTTCGACGCTTGTCCCGATTCGCGGGCAAGGCGCAAGACGATCGCCGCGGCGTCGCGCAGCGGCAAGAGCGGTGTGATCCACTTGACGATGTCTTGGCGGCGCTGGTCGGGGTGCGTCTGCTGCCACGCGAAGTACGACGGCAAATCGAACCTGCAGGTGCCGCCGGGAATGATCGCGCGGCTACGGACGCTCGCGAGCCATTCGTTTTCGGTAAGGTGCTGGCCGGTTTTGCCTTGCATCTGCGTGAGGCCGGTGAGCGTTTGTTCGATCTCGCCGAGCACGGCTTCGAGCGCATTCTGCTCGATGCCTGGATTGCCGCGAAACGGCGCAAGCGTCTGGCGCTGGCGCTCGAGCTCCTTCATCAGATCCGATTTCAGATCGGCCCGGCCGGTGACTTCGGCGATCTCGAACAACGTCGTAAGCGCGACGTGATGCTCCCTCGCGTCGTCTTGGTTCAGGAAGAACGCAAAGCGCTCGAACAAATCTTCGAGGCGCAAAAGCGTGCGAATTCGCTCGTTGAACGGATATTCGTAAAGAATCAAGCGCGCTCGCCCCTGAGGTCGTGGGTAATGTAATTCGGGACATTCTAATGCCGCAGGTTCCCCCCCGCAATCGCGAATTCGTGCCCTTTTTGCGGCATTTGGCGGGTTTCGGCAATACTTTTGTCGATCAGAGTTGGCTTCAGCGCTTACTCTGGTCCAATGTAACGCGGTCGATCAGAGTTAGGGCTTTAGCGCTTACTCTGGTTCAATGCAAAGCGCGCGCATCGACCCTGTTTGGCTCTTTTCATATTTCATGCGCGTCCTAACCGCTCGACCCTTCTGTTGCGATGTGTCGCCGGTCGGCGTTATTTCGCTGCGGCGCCCGCCAGCGACATATAGTGGCGATGCAATTGCCGAACCCGGGCCGCCAGCTCCTCGATCGGGCCTTCTTCGTTGACGATGATGTCGTTGGCGGCCGCGAGCCGCGCTTCGCGCGTCGCCTGCCGCGCGATGATGGCGAGCACCTCCTCGCGTGTGAAGGCATTGCGCCGCATCACGCGCGCAATTTGCGTCTCGACGCTGCAATCGACAACGAGCACACGGTCGACACGCGTTTTCCACGTTCCGGACTCGACAAGCAGCGGGACGACGACGATCACATAATGGCTCGTGGCTTCGCTGCGCTCACGTTCCGTCTCGGCGCGGATGAGCGGATGCGTGATGGCCTCCAGGCGCGAGCGCGCGGTGTCGTCGGAGAAGACGAGCGAGCGCATTCTGGCGCGGTCGAGCGAGCCGTCAGGCGCCACGTATGCGGTGCCAAACTCGCGTTCGATAAGCGGCATCGCGGCGCCGTTGGGCGCGGTGACGCGGTGCGCGATGACATCGGTATCGACGATCGTCACGCCCTCGGCGGCGAACAGATCCGCAACGGTCGTCTTGCCGCTGCCGATGCCGCCCGTGAGCCCCACAGCAAACATCGTCAGCCTCCCAGATGAAAGAGGGGGGTGCCAAGAAAGAGCGTCGTCGCGCCGCCTATCGCCAGGAACGGACCAAACGGCAGCGGTTCCTCGAAGCGCATTCGGCCCGACCACGTGGCGGCGAGCCCCGCCACCGCGCCCGTGACGGCAGCGATCAGCACGATTTGCGGCAGGGCGGCCCAGCCGAGCCAGGCGCCTAGCGCCGCGAGCAGCTTGAAATCGCCATAGCCCATGCCTTCGATGCCGCGCACGAACCGGAAAATCCAATAGAGGCACCACAGGAATACATAGCCGGCGATCGCGCCGACGACAGCTGCGCGCAAGCTCGCAAACGTATGGGCCAGATTCACGATGAGCCCCGCCCACAAGAGCGGCAGCGTGAGCGAATCGGGCAGCAGGCGCGTATCGATGTCGACCGCGCTCATCGCGAGCAGGGCCGCGCACAGCCCGAACGCCGCAATCGCCGTGCCGGACGGACCGAACACCAAGAGCGCAAGCACGGCAAACCCGGCGCTCGCCATCTCCATGAGCGGATAGCGCAGACCGATCGGCGCCTTGCACTCCGAGCAACGGCCGCGCAGCAGGCAATAGCTGAGCAACGGGATGTTTTCCCACGCGCTCAGCACGTGAGCGCAATGCGGGCAGGCGCTGCGCGGAACGCAAAGGTTATAGCGCTCAGGCAGGCCGTCGTCAGTGGGCGCCTCGCCCGTCGCGTCGCTGATCTCGGCTCGCCACGCGCGCTCAAGCATCACGGGCAACCGATGGGCGACCACGTTCAGAAAGCTGCCGATCACGAGACCGAGCGCGATGGTGAACGCAAACTGCAAGGCAAGCGGCAGCAAGCCGAAGGCACTGCCGAGGTTCGTCGCCGAGAGCGGGAACGGATCGCTGAAAACGAGAGCGTGCACGGATGAGGACGCGGTCATGGCCGAAGATGGAATGGGCTGGATGCTACACCACGTTGCCCAGTTCAATGATGGGCAGGTAAAGCGCGACGACGAGGCCGCCGACGAGCGCACCGAGCACCATCACCACAAGCGGCTCGCAAAGGCTTGCAAGCATGGCGATTTTCTCCTCTGCCTGACGTTCGGCCAGCGCCGCGACATCGAGCAGCATCGCATCGAGCGCCCCGGACTCTTCCGCGACGGCGATCGGCTGCACGAGCGAAATCGGAAAACAGCCCACCGCGCGCATGGCGGCAGCGAGCCGCTCACCGCGGCGCAGTCGTGCCTCGACGTCGAGGTTCGCATGATCGAAGACGACGTTGCCGGTGACATGGGTGAGTGAGCCGAGGGCATCGGCGAGCGGCGTGCCGGCCGCGAGCAGGGTGCCGAGCGAGCGGCTCCAGCGGGCGGCGGCAAGCGCCGTCAAAATCGGCCCCGCGAGCGGCAGCGCAAGGATGACGCGGTCGAATGCCGCGCGGGCGGACGCTGAGCGGCGCAGCGCTTCAGCGATAGCGATTGCCAGCACCGCGCCAGCCGCTAGCGCGGGGGCGCCCAAGCGCAGCGCCGCATCGGAGAGCGCGATGATGGCGCGCGTGGGCGCCGGTAATGCGGCGCCGAAGCTGTCGAAGACTTGCTTGAACGTCGGCACCACCCAGACCAGCAGTGCGGCGAGGATGGCGAACGCGAGCAGCAGCACGGCGCAGGGGTAGGCCAGTGCGGCACGCGCCTTCGCACGTTTTTCGGCCGCGCGCTCGCGGTCCTCCGTAATGCGCGCGAGCGCGCCGGCAAGCGAGCCCGATGCCTCGCCGACTGCCGCGAGCTGCCGATAGATCGCATCGAACTGAGCGGGGTGCTGGCCGAGCGCGGCGGCAAAGCTCGCGCCGCTGGCGATTGCGCGCCCAAGCGCGCCGACGATGCGCGCCATGCCGCCCCTGCCTGGCGTCTGCAAGATCAGATCGAGCGCTTGGGCGAGCGGCAGCCCGGCGCGCAGCAAGCTCGCCAGTTGCCGCGTGAACGCGGTGATCTCGCGCGCCGTCGCCCTGGGGCGAGCCGCGGTGCCGCGCTCGACGAGCTCGAGCGCGACGATGCCCTCGCGTCGAAGCTTCTCGCGGGCCGCAGCTGCATTCAGTGCGATGAGCGTGCCGCGTCGGCGCGTGCCGTCAAGTTCAACGCCGCGCCATCCGAAGCGTAGCTCGGCTACCGCGTCATGCGCGGTAGGCGGCCTCATGCCGTAGCCTCCGTCGCGCTGAGCGCTTCGGCGAGGCTCGTCGTGCCGTCGCGCACGCGTGCGAGCGCGGCGCGGCGCAGCGTCGAGGCGCCATCCGCCTGGGCCTGGCGCGTGAGCGCGTGCGCGCTCGCGCGAGAGACGATCAGCTCGCGCATCGCCGAGGAAACGGGCATGACTTGATGCACGCCGACGCGCCCGCGATAGCCGATGCCGTGACATGCCTGGCAACCGCAAGCCGCGTAGGGCGTCCACCCGCCAATTTCATCGTCGGCGAAACCGGCGGCGTTAAGCGCTGTGCGCGACTCTTGCGCTGGCGCGCGGCAACGCGTGCATAGACGTCGCACAAGCCGTTGCGCCGTCACCAGCCGCAACGCGGCGGCGAGGTTATAAGGCGCGACGCCGATATCGATGAGGCGAGCTATGGCGCTCGGCGCGTCGTTCGTATGCAGGGTCGACAGCACGAGGTGACCGGTCTGTGCGGCCTTCAATGCGACATCGGCCGTCTCCGCGTCGCGGATCTCGCCGACCATGATGATGTCCGGGTCTTGGCGGAGGAGCGCACGCAGGGCAACGGCAAACGTCAGGCCGCTTTTCTCGCGCACGTTGACTTGATTGACGCCGCCTAACTGGATTTCGGCCGGATCTTCGACCGAGCAGATGTTGCGCGATTCCCCGTTGAGCATCTGCATGAAGCAATAGAGCGACAGCGTTTTGCCGCTGCCGGTCGGCCCCGTTACCAGCGCAAGCCCGTGCGGGGCGCCAATCGCCGCTTCGACGAGCGGCTTTTGCCGCGCATCGAAACCCAGCGCATCGAGCGACAGGTCGGCGGGCAGCGCTTCAAGGCGGCGCAGTACCAGCTTCTCGCCGAAGAGCGTCGGCAACGAGCTCACGCGATAGTCCTCGATCTTGCCGGGGGCCACGGCGAGGCGTAGCCGTCCGTCCTGCGGCACCCGACGTTCCGCGATGTCGAGCCGCGCGAGCACCTTCACGCGGCTTACGAAAGCGTCGCGCAAATGCGCCGGCGGGCGAGCCGTTTCATGGAGCACGCCGTCGATGCGCAAACGCATGCGCCAGCCTTGCTCGGCAGGCTCGACATGGATGTCGGATGCGCCACGCCGCGACGCTTCATCGAGCGCCTCGGCGAGAAGCCGCACGGCAGGCGCATCATCCGGGCTGTCCGGCTGGGGCATCGCCGCCGCTGCAACGGAAAAGGAAAGGGGAGAGGACATCGGATGCCGGCCTTAGCGCCGCCGCGGGGACACGATGAGTCATCATCGCGCGAGCGGCGCTTACGCGGCATTCGGCCGGTCGGCTAATGCTGCTCGCGGGCCTCTTTCGTTGCGCTGCGCGCCTTCGGCTTGAATGCCTTGACGGTGCGAATCGCCTGATCGTCGCTTTGCAGCACTTCAAGCTGGACGTCGCCGATGCGCACGCACACATCCCCTTCGGGGATTTCTTCGAGCGTCTCCAGAATCAGGCCATTCAGCGTTCTGGGGCCGTCGGTCGGCAGGTTCAAATGCAGCCAGCGGTTGAGCTCGCGCAGCGGCATGCTGCCGGCGACGATGCACTCGCCTAGCTCGTTCCATCCACTTCGCGAGCCGGCGCTGCGCGGAATCGTCGTCGTGAATTCGCCGATCAGCTCCTCGAGAATGTCCTCGGGCGTCACGAGCCCTTGCAGCTCGCCATATTCGTTGACGACGAGCGCCGTGCGCTGGCGGGTTTCTTGGAAATACTGCAACTGCTGGAACACGGGCGTGCCCGACGGCACGAAATACGGTTCGGTGAGCAGCTCGCGCAGCGTCTCGCGCGTGAGCTCCTGGTTGTGGAGCGCGGCGAGCGTCTTGCGCACATGCAGCACACCGAGCACGCGGTCGATATCGCCTTGATAGACGATCAGCTTGTTGTGATAGCAGGTCTCGATCTGATGAAGGATGTCGTCGAACGGTGCATCGAAATCGAGCGCTTCGATGCGGCGGCGCGGAATCATCACGTCGTCCACTGTAATGTTCTCGAGATCGAACAAGTTGAGCAGGATGCTGCGGTGTTTCGTGGGCATGAAGCTGCCCGATTCGAGCACGATGGCGCGCAGCTCTTCCGTCGAAAGCCGGTGCTCGCGTCCGCCCTTCGTGTTGATGCGCAGCGCGACGAGGATCGCGTTCGAGAACAGGTTGACGAACCAGATGACGGGCTTTAACACGCGCATGAGCGGTGCGATGACGAAGCTCGCCGGCAGCGCGATTTTCTCGGGATAGGTCGCGCCGACGATCTTCGGCGTGATTTCGGCGAACACGATGATGAGAAAGGCGACGATACCGGTCGCAATCGACAGCACGAGATTGTCGCGTCCGAACGTGCGCAGGGCGATCGACGTCGTGAGGACGGGAATGATCGTATTGAGCAGGTTGTTGCCGATCAGGATCACGCCGAGCAGCTGTTCGGGGCGCGAGAGCAGGCTTTGTGTCGTCTTGGCGCCCAGCGCTCCTTTATGGGCGAGGTATTTGAGGCGATGGCGGTTGAGCGCCATCATTGCCGTTTCCGAAATCGAGAAAAAGCCGGAGCACAAAAGCAGAGCGAAGACGGCGCCGATTTGCGCCCATAAGGGAATGTGTTCCACGCGGGATTCGAAGAGGCGAAGAAAGATGCCGAGAATATAGCAGAGCGTCCTGCGGCCTTAACCAGACCGGACAGCCGATGCCCACCGGCGCCATGGGCTTGGTGCTTGCCGCGGCGTTGGGCGAAAAAAAACGCGCAACGCGTGCGCGGTTTTTTCCGAATTCGTCGGGTGAGACAGATTCGAACTCTGTCGGACACCCTGTCAAGGCTCGCTGTGCCAGCAAGGCAACTTATGTATGGCGGCGGCTCGAGTCCGGGGACGCATGGACACGGTGCCGCGATCCATTCACAGCAGCGTGACCATGCTGAAATCCACTGTCCGACGATAAACGTTCTTGCCGAGCCACGGCACGAATGTGTATTCGTCGTATGCGTTGCTGCCGATAAAAAGCCAGTTGCTCAGCCGGACCATCTTGGTTCTCCAAAAACATGTCGCTTATCGCGAACGTGCATTAGCCATGAACCAACAGTAGAGTCCGAGCGGTTTCGGGAACATCCTACCAAGGTATTGAGTGCTACCAAGGTATTGATAGGGCAGTGGTCGCACCTGCGGTGCGTTGTGAGGCGAAGATCGTGCCCGGATGGCGCAGCATCGGGTAGGGTGATGTCGGCTGTTGGACGCAATCCGGTCAATACATGACACGCTTCAACGCGTACCCTGCCCCGCATCCAGCGCGAAATCTCTGAGAAGCATCCGACGGCTCGCGTTCAGCATTTCCTCTCCGAGCTGGGGATTGGCGCCGGCTACCGCCCGCGAGAGGATGAGCGCACCGACCATCTCGCTGTAGAGCGCGATTGCCTCTCGGCGCGCTTCGCCCGTATCTCTGCTTTCGGCGCGCTGTTCCGCGACGAGCCCTGTCAACGTTTCAATCATCGTCTGCAGGCCGCTTGCAAAG
>DASZGN010000451.1:0-11510 GCA_035938775.1 Trinickia sp. | reverse complement strand
TTGGTGAGCTGCTGGCTCTTCTTGGACAGCCGCTCGATTTCTTCCGAAATATCGACAGCCGAATCGTCCTGCACGAAGCGTAATTCTTCAATCTTCGCTTCGAGCTCCGCGATGGGCTGTTCGAAATCCAGAAATGTCGTTTTCATAGGTTCCAATCCTTGGGACTTGCGACGGCAGTCGCGTATTCTAACCGCGCCGGTACCGGTCAGAATTTACTGAAACTATTGTGTTTTATTGATTGATAGCTAGTCTTCGACGGACGAATCGAGACTGCGCCACATGTACCAGGTGGCCACCGTTCGCCAGGGCTCCCAGTTTGCCGCAACCTCGCGCGCTTCACTTCGCGTGACGGGTTCGCCGCTGAAATAGTTGACGCTGATCGCGCGAATGAGGCCGAGGTCGTCGAGCGGCAAGACGTCGGGGCGCGAGAGGTTGAAGATCAGAAACATTTCGGCCGTCCACCGGCCGATGCCCCGAATGTGCGTCAGCTCCGCAATCACCGCTTCGTCATCCATCGACATCCATTTGTCGACGTGCAGTGCGCCCGACACGAAATGCTGCGCGAGATCGAGCAGGTATTCGGACTTGCGCTTGGACAAGCCGCAACTCATCAGCTTGTCCTGGCCGAGCTTGATGAACTGCTGCGGCGCAAGCTTCGGGCAGGCAAGCTCGACACGCCCCCATACCGCCTGCGCCGAGCTGACGGAGATCTGCTGGCCGACAACGGAGCGCGCGAGCGTCACGAACGGGTCGCTGCCGTTCACGAGATGGACCGGGCCGAACTTCGGAATCAGGCGCTTCAAAATGCGGTCCCGCTTCACAAGATCCGCACATGCACGGTCCCAATAAGACGGGCGCGAAACGGCCGGCTCCAAGCGGGCGACTTGCACCGGTGTCGCCGCCTGCGCACCCGTGCTTGCGCGCGTTTTGCGCACGACTTCTTCGTCGTGCTCGCCGTCCGGGCTCTTTACAGTCACGAACGCCTGAACGTCGCGCTCGGTGTCGGGCGACGCCGCGCCGTTCGCCTTGGCCGCGCGTGCGGGCGTTGCTTTCGGCTTTGGCTGCGCCGCTCCGTTAAGCGCACGCGAGGCGCGCGTCGTGCTCGCCGCCGGCCGCTTTGCAGCCTTGGCGCTCAGTGCCGGTGCGACGTCGTCCGCTTCGCGTGGTGCCGTCGACGCACCCGCGTCGCGCCTGCGCCCCGCAGTCTTGACTGCGGAACGTTGCGTCGCGGCTTTCTTTGCCGGCACCTTCCTGGCCGTTGCCATCTTGCCTCCCACCTGGCGAGTCGATCAGCGCGATGCGCGATGCAAGTTCATACGCGGCGCCATTCGGTCAGCCCGCCCGGTTTGTCTTCAAGCGCAACTCCGGCGTCGAGCAATTCGGCCCGAATCCGGTCTGCCTCGGCATAGTCTTTCGCCCGCTTCGCGGCGGCGCGATCGGCGATCTTCGCCTCGATCGCGACCTCGTCCACGAGGCTCGCCTGCGCGCTGCCGGCTGCTTGCTGCAGATAAGCGCGCGGCTCGCGCACCAGCAATCCGAGCGTGCGCCCAAGCTCCCGCAATTGGCGCGCGAGTGCGCGATCGCGCGTGCGATTGACGACACCCGCCAGCTCAAAAAGCACGGCCACGGCGAGTGGCGTATTGAAGTCATCGTTCATCGCCGCGCGAAACCGCTGAGCATGCGCCTCGTTCCAGTCGAGCGCGGCGTCGTCGGGGTCCACGTCTTTCAGCGCGGTGTAAAGGCGCGTGAGCGATGCGCGCGCATCGTCGAGATGCACGTCGCTGTAATTGAGCGGCGAACGGTATTGCGCGCGCGCGATGAAAAAGCGCACGACTTCGGCGTCGTATTTCGCAAGCACATCGCGTATCGTGAAGAAGTTGCCGAGCGACTTCGACATCTTCTCGTTGTCGATCTGCACGAAGCCGTTGTGCATCCAGTAGTTGACGAACGTCTGCCCGGTCGCGCCTTCGCTTTGCGCGATCTCGTTTTCATGGTGCGGAAACTGGAGATCCTGTCCGCCGCCGTGCAGATCGAAATGCTCGCCGAGCACCGCGCAGCTCATCGCCGAACATTCGATGTGCCAGCCAGGACGGCCGCGCCCGTACTTGGACTCCCAGATCGAATCGGCCGGCTCCTCCGGCTTCGCGCGCTTCCACAGCACGAAGTCAAGCGGGTCTTCCTTCGCCTCGTTGGCGGCAACACGCTCGCCCGCACGCAAATCTTCGAGCGACTTGCCGGAGAGCGCGCCGTAATGCGCGAACTTGCGCACGGCGTAATTGACGTCGCCATCGTTCGCTTGATAAGCGTACCCGTTTGTCTGGAGCTTCTCGATCATGCCGAGCATCTGCGGGATGTAATCGGTCGCGCGCGGCTCGATGTCGGGTCGTGCGACACCGAGCGCATCGGCATCCTCGTACATCGCGCCGATGAAGCGGTCGGTGAGCGACTTGATCGTCTCGCCGTTTTCGAGCGCACGGCGAATGATCTTGTCGTCGATGTCGGTAATGTTGCGTACGTAAGTTACGTTAAAGCCGAGCGTGCGCAGCCATCGCTGGACGATATCGAAGACCACCATGACGCGCGCGTGGCCGATATGGCAGTAGTCGTAGACCGTCATCCCGCAAACGTACATTCGCACCTCGCCCGCTTGGCGCGGCACGAAGAGTTGCTTGTCACGCGCGAGCGTGTTGTAGATGCGCAGTGGTTCCATAAAGACGATGCGTGAGCCTGGAGCAATTCGCGCTCGGCGATACGCGCCGCGCATTCGCGTCAGTCCGCCAGGCAGTACGCGGATAGCTGATGCGGCGCGAATGTGTACCCGCGATGCGGCGCTTAAATGCGATCGACCTTGAAGACGACCACGACTGGCGGAGGACAGTCTGCCGTTCGAGGAAACGAGCAAACGATTTGTTAGAATGGGCCGGAGTATAACATTCAGAATCGAGCCTATGAAACCTTCCAGCGGCCGCGCGCATCGCACTGCGGCCCTCGCCGCCAACGCCCTCTTCTGCCTTGCGCTGGCGGCACTGCCGGGCCCGGCGGCGCACGCGCAAGTATCGCCGGCGACGGCCGACGGCACACCACAAATCGACGCCGCGATCGCCGGGCAGGACTGGAACGCGGCGCTTGCGCAGCTCGATGCGCGAATCGCGTCAAACCCGCGCGATGCGCAGGCAAAGTTCAAGCGTGGCACCGTGCTTGCTCGCCTGAATCGCGACGATGACGCGATTCGGCAATTCACCGAACTCACGCAAACCTATCCCGAGCTGCCCGAGCCATACAACAATCTTGCGGCACTTTACGCCAAGCACGGCCGGTATGAAGAAGCACGCGCGGCGCTCGAAACGGCGGTCAAGGCGAATCCGAGCTATGGGCTCGCGTACGAAAATCTCGGCGACCTTTACCTGCGGCTTGCAGCCGAATCCTACAAGCGCGCGCAGCGTCTCGGTCACCCGAGCGGCGCGACGGCGCAGCGCCTCGCCGACATCGAGCGGATCGTGTCAAAAACTGCGACGGAAAAAGCCCAACGAAAGGCTGCGCCCGCGCCACGCGCCACCACCGTTGCGCCGCCCGCAGTGCAAACAACGCCCGGCGCGCAGTTCGGCGGAGCGAACGGCCCGCTCGCGACACCGCCTTACGTTACGCCGCCGTCGAAATAAGCTCGGCTTTCCCTTTTTCTCACCACGCTAAAGGATGCTCATGAAAAGCTTCTGGTTGGCGCTCGGCAGCGCCGCTCTGATCGCGAACGCACCTGCTTTTGCGCAAACGGCCGCCGACACCGCGGCGCACCCGGTCGTGCTGTTGAAGACGTCGCAAGGCGATATCCGGGTGGAGCTGTATCCCGAGAAGGCGCCCAAGACGGTCGCCAACTTTCTCGACTATGTCAACGCCGGCCAGTACAGCGGCACGATCTTCCATCGGGTGATCCCAGGCTTCATGATTCAAGGTGGCGGCTATACGGCGAGCTACGCCGAAAAACCGACGCGCGCGCCGATCGCGCTCGAAAGCCGCACTGGCTTGAAGAACGCCGCGGGCGCGATAGCGATGGCGCGCACGAGCGACCCGAATTCCGCGACTGCTCAGTTCTTCATCAACACGGTCGATAACGCCGGCCTCGACTATCCGAATCCGGACGGCAACGGCTACGCGGTGTTCGGCAAGGTCGTGTCGGGCATGGACGTCGTCAAGAAGATCGAAGCCACCCCCACGACGACGCGCGGCCCCATGGCAAACGTGCCGCAAACGCAGGTCGTGATCGAATCGGCCCGCGTGGTTTCAAAATAACAAGCACTCGGTCGCCGGGACATCACGTCGCCGGCCCGTCTCATTGGCTCTTTTTCAAGGAACCCATCATGGTCGAACTGCATACGAACCACGGCGTCATCAAGCTGGAACTGGACGCGGAAAAGGCGCCGAAGAGTGTCGAAAACTTTTTGAACTACGTTCGCAAAGGTCATTACGACAACACGGTGTTTCATCGCGTCATCGACGGCTTCATGATTCAAGGCGGCGGCTTCGAGCCCGGCATGAAGCAAAAGCCGACCGATGCGCCGATCGATAACGAAGCGAACAACGGCCTGAAGAACGTGAAGGGCTCGATTGCGATGGCGCGCACGAACGATCCGCATTCGGCGACCGCGCAATTTTTTATCAACGTGAACGATAACGACTTCCTGAACCATTCGTCGCCGTCGCCGCAAGGCTGGGGCTATGCGGTGTTCGGCAAGGTAGTCGACGGGCTCGACGTCGTCGAGAAGATCAAGAAGGTGAAGACGGGGTCGAAGGGCTTCCATCAGGACGTCCCCGTCGATGACGTCGTTATCGAGAAAGCGGTCATCGTCGATTGAACACGAGCGTCATCCGGGAGAGAGGCATCTCCGAGCGGCAAGATACGCCGCCTCGCGGCATCGAGGCGAGCGTGCCGCTCGAGCACGGCCGGGCGCGCCCTCATGCGCCGCGCCCGCTGCTCTTCATCTCCGATCTGCACTTGAGCGCCGCGATTCCTCGCACGGTTGCGGCGTTCGAGCACTTCGTCCTCGTGACGGCCGATAGCGCCGATTCCGTCTTCGTGCTCGGCGATTTATTCGAATACTGGATCGGCGACGACATGCTCGCGGCCGACCCGTTCGCCGCGCGCATCGCGGAGCTTTTGCATACGCTCTCCGAGCGCGGCATCGCACTTTATGTGATGCACGGCAATCGTGACTTCCTGCTAGGCAAGCGGTTCATGAAGGCGGCCGGCGCGATCTGGCTGCCCGATCCTTTCGTGATGACCGCGTTCGGGGCGCGCATCGTACTCGCGCACGGCGATGCGCTCTGCACCGCCGATCGCAAGTACCAGACGTTTCGCCGGCTCGCCCGGTGGCGGGCAGCGCAGTTGCTCTTTCTCGCATGGCCATTCCGTTGGCGTCGCGCGCTTGCCGAGCGCATGCGCGGCGCGAGCGAGGAAGGCCGCGTGAAGCCACCCTCGCCGCTCTATGATGTGACGACGGAAGGCGTCGCCGCTCTTTTCAAGTCGAGCAAGACGACGACGATGATTCACGGTCACACGCACAAGCCCGCTCGTCATCAGGAGACGGGCGGCACGCGCTGGGTGCTGCCCGACTGGGACCTCGACCACGGGGTGCGCCGCGGCGGCTATCTGCGCATCGATGCCGAGGGCATCCACGCATTTCCGCTTGACTGAAACCCGAAGCGGGATGCGGGCGCGGGCATCCCCAGTTGATTTCAGCTCTGCGTCACCTTCCCTTCGATCGCCGCCGACAAGCGGCGCAGATCGATCAACGCACCGTCCATGCCCTGCATGGCCTCGAGACGCGCGCCAAGCCGCTCGAGCGCCGCGACGATTTCATCGACACGCTGGGACTCTTTCGCCGCGTGGTCAATGAGCCCATGCAGCGCTAGCGATACAGGGTCCTCAGCATTTGGCGTGATGCCGTACGCGCAAAACCCAGTGCGCTCGGCGGTGCGCTTGGCGTTGGCCGGCATGACGATGCGCGCGGGGTTGCCGACCGCCGTGCCACCCGCCGGCACCGGCTTCACTACGACGGCATTCGAGCCGATCTTTGCTTCGGCGCCGACCGTGAAACCGCCGAGCACCTTCGCACCCGCGCCGACGATCACCCCGCGCTCGAGCGTCGGATGGCGTTTTGCCCCGCGCGTGAGCATCGTGCCGCCTAGCGTGACGCCTTGGTAGATCGTGCAATCGTCGCCAACCTCGGCCGTCTCGCCGATGACGACACCCATGCCGTGGTCGATGAATACCCGCCGGCCGACGGTGGCACCAGGGTGAATCTCGATGCCCGTCAAAAAGCGCCCGATCTGCGAGATGAAACGCGCGAGCCAGCGCCGCCGTGCGCGCCAGCATGCGTGAGCGAGCCGGTGCAGCACGAGCGCATGCAACCCCGGGTAGCAGGTGAGCACCTCCCAGGCACTGCGTGCGGCGGGGTCGCGCTGCCGGATGCTGGCAATGTCTTCGCGAATTCTTATGAACATGGTTTGGGCTCGCTTGATAGGTGCTGCCGCTCGTTAGGGGCGAGGGCAAGCGCGCCGAGCGACATCGATATGACGTCGCGCGAATTCCTTATGACAAACGGCTCGATTGTAGGAGGAAGCTGCCTGTTCTGCAGAAGCCACCGATTTCGCCATATGGCGATGAGGGGCATTGCGACGGTGGCCCGTGGATGCTTGGCTTCACGGCACCGCAAACGTGGTCGATCGCTAAGAATCGCGGCCTCGGCGCACCTTCAGCAGAATGTGCTTGGCGATGCCCCGAATGATGTTGACTTCCTCGCGCTCCAAGCCGGCTCGCGCGAAAAGGCGGCGCAGCCGCGACATCAGCTTTTTCGGATTGGCGGGGTCGAGAAAGTCGAGCGTGATGAGCGCGTTTTCGAGGTGGACGAACATGCGCTCGATCTCGTCGCTCGAGGCGCGCGCCTCGCCGGCCTCGATTGGCGCGGGGGCCGCGTGATCGTCGAGATAGGCCATGCGCAGCTCGTAGGCCAGCACCTGCACGGCTTGGGCTAGATTGAGCGAACTGTAGGCGGGATTCGCGGGAATATGCGCGAGCGCGCTGCATCGCTCGACGTGCTCGTTCGAAAGGCCGGTGCGCTCATTGCCGAAAACGAACGCAATGTCGCCGTGTGCCGCGTGGGGACGGGCCTCGCTCGCTGCCACACGTGGCGCAAGCTGCGGCGGACCGTACTCGCGCTGACGCGCCGTGAGCGCGACGGACCAGTGCACGCCGGCGAGCGCATCGGCGAGGGTCGGGACGATGCTGGTCGACGCCAGCACGTCGTCTGCGCCGCTTGCCATTGCGATAGCCTCCGGATCGCTCAGCACATGGCTTACGCGCGGCTCAACCAGTACGAGCCGCGAAAAGCCCATCGTCTTGATCGCGCGCGCCGCGGCCCCGACGTTGCCCGGATGGCTCGGCTCGACGAGCACGAAAATAGTCGAAGTAAAGCCGCCACGCGGGCCTGCCGAGCCGAATGACGCAGCAGGCGACGACGGATGCGATGTCGAAGGATTCACGATGCAGATGGTGGAAAGGTGGAGTGACGAAAAAGGTGAAAGCGGGCGATAGTGGCGCGACGAGGAACGCGCACGCCCGTATGGTATCGCCAACGCTTGCCGGCGCGCACCTCATCCGATGCTCGCCCGGCAGCCGCCCGACTCGGGTAAAATCACCGTTTTCGCGCGTTGCGTGCAAGCTGTTCGTTGTCCGCTTGCCTACGCGCATTGCTCTTCTCCAATTCGTTCTTCGTCGACGGAATCCGCGCTCACGCCGCATGCGTTCCTGGCGGTTTGCTTTGATTTGGTTTGGCCACTCGCGCTGCAGCGTCCACGCCGCAGCGGCACAAGGAATCTGTTCATGCATCCCATGCTCAACATCGCTGTCAAAGCCGCCCGTCGTGCCGGGCAGATCATCAACCGCGCATCGCTTGATCTCGATCTCATTCAGGTCAGCAAGAAGCAGCACAACGATTTCGTGACGGAGGTCGATAAGGCGGCGGAAGCAGCGATCATCGAAACGCTGAAGACCGCCTATCCCGATCACGCCATCCTCGCCGAAGAATCGGGTCACTCCGAGAACGAATCGGACTACCAGTGGATCATCGATCCGCTCGACGGCACCACCAACTTCATTCACGGCTTTCCTTACTACGGTGTCTCCATTGCGCTCGCGCACAAAGGCATCGTCACGCAGGCGGTGGTCTACGACCCGACGCGCAACGATCTCTTTACCGCCTCGCGCGGACGCGGCGCTTATCTGAACGATCGGCGCATTCGCGTCGGCCGCCGCGACCGGCTTGCCGATGCGTTGATCGGCACCGGTTTTCCGTTTCGCGAAAACGACCGGCTTGACGCGTACTGCCGTCTCTTTGCCGAAATGACGCACGCGTGCACGGGGCTGCGCCGCCCGGGCGCGGCGGCGCTCGATCTGGCAAACGTCGCGGCCGGACGCCTCGACGGCTTCTTCGAGCAAGGTATCAGCGCATGGGACATGGCAGCGGGCAGCTTGCTGATTACCGAAGCGGGCGGCCTGGTCGGCAACTACACGGGCGACTCCGACTTCCTGAATCTCGGCGAAATCGTCGCGGGCAACCCGAAGGTGTACGCGCAGATGGTGCCCATCCTCACGCCGTATAGCCGGTTGAAGCAGACGAGCTGACACAGAGCCCCGCGCTCGCGCGAGGGCGGCAGGCGATAGGCGGCTTCGGCCGCCTTTTGTTTTTTCGGGGTGGCGAAAGAAAACGCGCTCTGCCGTGGGGTATAGCGGCGGGGCCGCAGGAGACGAGTTGCGCTGTGTTCGCGTCAAAGCATGCCGTGCGACTTCGCATATTCGCGCAACGCGTCGTTCATGCGTGTTTGCCAGCCGTCACCCTGCGCCTTGTATGCATCGACCACATCAGGATCGATGCGCAGCTTCAACGGCGTCTTAGTGCTCGCGGACTTCGGCCTGCCGCGCGGTTTGACCATCTTGGCGGCTGCCTCCTTTCCGAACAACTCGGGCAGCACTTCTTCAGCCGGCCGGGCACGAGCGAACTCGGCTTCGCCCCAGGCCGGGTTATCGTCTACTTGGCCAGTGACTTTTCGCTTGCTCATATCGCTTCACCTCGCGGGGATTTGCTTTGCGCAGGGTGATGACATGCACCTTGCCATTGCGCGGCGTGAACACCAGCATGTGTAGCCGATCATCGATGTATCCAAGGACCTGAAACCTGCGCTCCGAATGGTCCTTGCGGATATATCTTCGACGATCAGCGCTCCCGCCATTTCAAAGTCGCGGACGGTTTCGAACGATAGCCCACGCTCCGCGATGTTCGTCTCGTTTCTTCTTCGGGTCGTACGTGATGTCAACGCGAATAATTGTACCCCCATAAAATCCGAAAATTCAACGATTATTTGCACCCCCAATAAATAGGGTTACAACTGTGCCGCAGCGTATCGCGGCGATGAACGCTGTGGCCATCAGCCATTCGGCCGACTGTCCACAAGCGCTGCCGAGGTACACTCTCGCCCTGTACTCCAAGGCACCAAGAACACGATGGGCAATCAGATCGAAGCACCCGGCGAAACTGCCAGCGCGACGCATACTCCAATGATGACGCAGTACCTGCGCATCAAGGCCGAATACCCGGGCACGCTCGTCTTTTACCGGATGGGCGACTTCTACGAACTCTTCTTCGACGACGCTGAAAAAGCGGCCCGTCTGCTGGATCTGACGCTTACGCAGCGCGGCGCATCGGCCGGCACTCCGATCAAGATGGCCGGTGTGCCGCACCACGCTGTCGAGCAATATCTGGCCAAGCTCGTCAAGTTCGGCGAGTCGGCGGCAATCTGCGAGCAGATCGGCGATCCGGCCACCTCCAAGGGCCCTGTCGAACGCAAAGTCGTACGCGTCGTCACACCCGGCACGCTTACCGACGCCGCGCTGCTCGCCGACAAAAGCGATGTCTATCTGATGGCGCTTTCCACCGGCTATAACAAGCGCGGCGTCGCGACCACGGTCGGTCTCGCATGGCTCAATCTCGCGAGCGGGGCACTGCGTCTCGCCGAAGTCGCCCCTGGCGAAGCGGGTGCCGCGCTCGAGCGCATCAGGCCCGCCGAGATTCTCGTTGCCGATGCCGGGGCCGATGCCGCGCAAACCGCCGCCACGGGCACGCTTACGCGCGTGCCGGCCTGGCATTTCGATGTCGCCTCGGGCAAGCAGCGCCTTTGCGATCAGCTCAACGTCGCAAGCCTCGACGGCTTCGGCGCGGAGGGGCTGACGAGTGCATGCGGTGCAGCAGGCGCGCTGCTGCTCTACGCATCGGCTACGCAGGGCCAGCAGTTGCGACACGTGCGCAGCTTGAAAGTCGAAAGCGAATCCGAATATATCGGCCTCGATCCGGCCACGCGGCGCAACCTCGAACTCACCGAAACACTGCGTGGGGGCGAGTCTCCCACACTGTGCTCGTTGCTCGATACCTGCTGCACGACGATGGGCAGCCGCTTGCTGCGTCATTGGCTGCACCATCCGCCGCGCGCCGCCGTTGTCGCGCAAGCGCGCCAGCAGGCGATTGGTGCACTGCTCGATGCGCCCGTCACCGCAAGCCTCGATGCGCTCAGAAGCGCGCTGCGGCGTATTGCCGACGTCGAGCGCATCACCGGGCGGCTCGCGCTCTTGTCCGCCCGCCCGCGAGACCTTTCGAGCCTGCGCGATACGTTCGCCGCACTGCCCGCGCTACGCACGCAACTCACGTCGATGTCGGCAGGCGTCGAGGCACTCGAGCGCCTGAGCGCCGCACTCGAGCCGCCCGCGGGCTGCGCCGACCTGCTCACGCGCGCCATTGCCGAAGAACCCGCCGCAATGGTGCGGGACGGTGGCGTGATTGCGCGCGGCTACGACTCCGAGCTCGATGAGTTGCGAGATATTTCGGAGAACTGCGGACAGTTTCTGATCGACCTCGAAGCGCGCGAGCGCACGCGCACGGGCATTTCGAATTTGCGCGTCGAATACAACAAGGTCCACGGTTTTTATATCGAAGTCACGCGCGGCCAAACCGACAAGGTGCCCGACGACTACCGCCGCCGCCAGACGCTGAAAAATGCCGGGCGCTACATCACGCCGGAGCTCAAAACCTTCGAAGACAAGGCCCTGTCGGCGCAGGAGCGCGCACTCGCGCGCGAGCGCTCGCTTTATGACGCGCTGCTGCAAGCGCTCTTGCCGTTCATCGAAGATTGCCAGCGCGTGGCCGCGGCGCTTGCGGAGCTCGATCTGCTCGGAGCCTTCGCGGAGCGCGCACGCACGCTCGACTGGGTCGCGCCGGAGTTTTCGGAGGACGCCGGCATCGACATCGAGCAGGGACGCCACCCCGTCGTCGAAGCGCAAGTCGAGCAGTTCGTTGCCAACGACTGCCGCCTTGCCGCCGAGCGCAAGCTTTTGTTGATCACAGGCCCCAACATGGGCGGCAAGTCGACCTTCATGCGGCAAACGGCGCTGATCGCGCTGATGGCGTACGTCG
>DASZGN010000450.1:0-6842 GCA_035938775.1 Trinickia sp. | reverse complement strand
ATCGCGCACGGCAGCGGCGGCGGTTATCTCGAGCTCGCCGTGCTGCCCACGTTCGCGTCGCAGTGGCTCATCCCGCGGCTCAAGGACTTCAACGACCGCCATCCCGACGTGCGCATCAATATGGGCATTCGCACCGACATGTTCTCGTTCGCGGAATCGCACTTCGAAGCCGCCATTCACTATGGCAAGCCGACTTGGCCAGGGACGTCGTCCGACTACCTGTTCGGCGAGGAGGTCGTGCCGGTTTGCTCGCCATCGCTCTTGGCCAAGCCTGTCAGGAAGCCGCACGATCTGCTCGCCTACCCGTTGCTGCACTCCACGACGCGGCCCGATGCCTGGCGGCAATGGTTCGCGAACTTTGGCGTCGAAGACAGCTCGACGATGCAAGGCGTGCGCTATGAGCTCCACACGATGCTCATCAGCGGCGCGGCGGCGGGCCTCGGAATCGCGCTCGTGCCGAAGTTCTTCGTCGTTGGGCAGTTGCAGCAGCTTGGGCTCGTCATTCCCTTCGAAGCCACGGCTGTCGCTGATTCCGCCTATTACCTCGTCTATCCGACGGAGCTGAGCCACGGCGCAACGCTCGAGCAGTTCAGAACGTGGCTGCTAGAGCAGGCAAGCGCCTATGCGGCGCCGGGACGGTAGGTTGCGTTGGGGCTTGGCGGCTCGGCGGCTCGGCGGCTCGGCGGCTCGGAGGCTCGGAGGCTCGGCGGCTCGGAGGCTCGGAGGCTCGGAGGCTCGGAGGTACGGAAGTACGACGGCACGACGGCAGGCGGACACGGGGGCCTTTGACGGCATGACCGCAGGATGACGCCGGACCGGGCGCTCGGTTAGCATGAGCGAGCCGCCCGCCGGCAAGCGCTCGGACGGTCGCCACTGTTTCGCTTACCACCACATCCGTGCAGCAATGACAGGCGCGGAAGCGGTTCTTTCATACGAATTGGCGAGTTACTGCGCCTATTGATACAAGCGATTTCCCATGTCCACACTTTCCGCGTTCGACGCCGCCGCCACCGCGAAGCTGCTCGACTTCGCCGCGCTCATCGATGCGCTGCGCACCGCGAGCCTCGAACACGATGCCGGCAAGATTCACGCGCCCGTGCGCGTCGGCGTGCCGCTGCCGGATGGCGGCGTCATGCTTTCGATGCCGGCGAGCGCCAGCGACATCGCCATTCACAAGCTGGTGAGCGTCGCCCCCGCTAATGCGCGGCGCAACATGCCGACCATTTTCGGCATGGTGACCGTCTGCGACGGTTCAACCGGCAAGCCCGAGTTCATCCTCGACGGACCGACCGTGACGGGCCGCAGAACCGCCGCGCTATCGATGCTCGGCGCGAAGCTGCTGTCGGTTTCGCCGCCGCGCGCGATGCTCATCGTCGGCACCGGGCAGCAAGCGCGTTTTCACGCGTTGGCGATCGCCGCGCTTTATCCGTCGGCGAAGCTTTTCGTCAAGGGACGCAGTGCCGCGTCGGAGTCGAGCTTCGTCGAAACGATGGCGCGCGAAGGCGTGGCCGTGTCGCCGGCGCTCGGCACCGTGCCGCCAGAAGCCGACGTCGTCATCACCGTCACGACGAGCAAGACGCCCGTCTATGCGGAGGGAGCGCGCGAGGGCCGGCTCGTCATCGGGGTCGGCGCGTTCACGCCCGATGCCGCCGAAATCGGCCCGGATACCGTGCGAGGCAGTCTCGTGTTCGTCGATGACTTGAAGGCCACGCAAGCCGAGGCGGGCGACCTGCTGCAAGCCGACATCGATTGGTCGGCGGTGCGTCCCTTGAGCTCGGCCATCGCGCTTGGCGTACCGTACGACCGGCCGGTGATGCTGAAGATGGTCGGCAGCGGCGCGTGGGATCTCGCCGCGTGCCGCGTGGCGCGTGCTGCGCTTGGTTAGCACGCCGCCGCCTACGCCCCACCCTCGCGCTGGACGATCGACAAAAGCCGCCTCGCCTCGCGAAGCTTTCGCGCACGTGACCGAGCGTCGCCGTGCCGCGCACCTGGTGCGGCAACGCGTCATCCTGTCGACGGCAAAAGCAGCGCGCTTCGCGCCGGCGCACCGGCCGCGCGCGAAGTCGTGAAGTGTTTGCGACTGTTGTTATTCCTTCGCTGACGACATGACGTTGCCGCCTTCGCTCTCGAGATCCGATGCACGCTATTTATCGACCGCCTTCGCGCCAGCCTCGGCCGCATCGGCGATGTTTTCGAGCGCTGCGTTCGCCGACGCGGGCACCATCGCGGCGCCCTCCGTTGTGCGGCTTGCAACATTGACGAATAAGGAGGCAGTCCACTGTGCCCATTCTGTGAGATTTTCGAGGCGCGAGCCGACGCTGTTCGTCGCGGTTTCGATGGTGATGTTGCCCACGTGACGCCAGTACGCGAGCGCTTTTGCGTAATTGGCCTGCGCTAGCGCCGAGGGCAACGTGACGACCCACTCGAGCGAGTTCGACGACACCGCCTCCTGCGCGATCGACTCTTGCTCGGCGAGTGTCGTTTTTACAGTCTGAAGGTTCAAATTGGTCAGCCGCTCGATGCCCTCGAAAGTTTGATTAGTGAGATCGGCGAGCGACGAAACAACAAAGTTGCCGCCTTCTCGGGGAAATTCGAATGCAGGTGTGCTCATGGTGACGACTTCATTGGGAAAGGAAATTCCCTTTGTCGCAATGAGCGTGCCGCGAAGCCAGCCTCGATGAAAAGTGGGGACGGCGGAGACTTTGAACGCGGGGAACCTTCAAGACCTGCGCGCTACCAGAGCGCCGATATTGAGGCGATACCTTGCGCACCGAGCGAGCGCGCCGTCGCGCCGTGCGCGCGTGTCATGCCGCCCAACGCATAGACCGGCATTTGCACGAGCGAGACCAGCTCGGCAAAATGCTGCCAGCCGAGCACTGGCGCGCCCGGGTGGCTAGTGGTGGGCAGCACGGGAGAAAGCGTGACGAGATCCGCGCCGATGCGTACCGCATGCAGCAACTGCTCGCGCGAATGACAGGCGGCGCAAAGGAGCTTCGACGTCGGCAACGTTCTTTGCTCACACGCCATGAGCCGCGCGCTGTCGAGGTGGAGGCCATCGGCATCGACTGCTTGAAGATCGACGACAGGCCCGTTGAGGATCAACCGCGCGCCGTGCTCGCGGCAAAGCTTGAGTGCCTGCCGGGCAAGCGCTTCATAGGTATCGGGCTCGAGCGCTTTGGCCCTAAGCTGCACGAGCGTGATGCCGGAAGCGAGCGCGCGCCGCAGGCGCAGGAGGAAATCGTCGAATGCGGCATCGGCCGGCGGCTCCGGTGTGATCAGCAACAACTCGGGGAGGTTTTCTTGGCGCATGCGCGCACGCTATCAAAAGACAGCCGCAAATGCCACGAGCGCGAGGCCCCGCGCCCCCCCCTTCTTCACGCACTGGCGGCTAGTACCGCGCGTCGGCGGGCTTGCCGCCTTTGGGCCAATCGTTCGCCTTGGCCTGGAAATCGGGCCGTGGCTGGCGGGTGACATAGGCGGCCACGTCGAGCGCTTCCTGATCGGTCAAGGTTGCGTTGCCAAGCGGCATGTTGTGCTTGATGAATGCCGCCGCCCGCCCGAGCCGGGCCATGCTCGCGGCGATGTTGTACGAGGCGTCGCCCCACAGCGGCGGCACCGAATATTTGCCGCCGCTTTGCATGCCTTCGCCGTTCGCGCCGTGGCACGCCGCGCACTTTTGCTCATAGATAACCTTGCCGTGCACGGTATCGGCCGCCCCGCGCCCCGCACCCTCGATCGCGCCCATGCCGCGACCCGGCCCGAATTCGCCGACCGCGATGCCCCTCGACACGAAGGTCATGTAAGCGAGCAAGCCGTTCATTTCCCGCGATTCGAGCGGTAGCGCCGTGCCGTTCTCCGAGCGCTCGAAGCAGTGGTTGATGCGCTGCGCGAGCGATTCGACCGACGCGCTGCGCGCGTTGTAGGCGGGGTTCACGCCCGTGATGCCGTACCACGGCGACGCATGCGGCCGGGTGCCGCCGTCGAGATGGCAGTTCGTACACGACAACGCGCCGCCGCGCACGTGTCCCGGCGCGTGACGCGGCGTATCGAGCACGATGTTGCGGCCGAGCACGATCGCCTCCTTGTCGGGGCCGTCCGACAGCGCGGCAATGCGCGCGTCGATATCCTCCGCCGCGTGCGCCGGCATGCCGAAAGCTGCGAGCGCGCACGTCAACGCGAAAGCGCATGAGGTGTTTCTTTGCATGATGGATCCCTGTGCTTGTCTGGTTCGCTTGGCGTCATGCGCGCCTCATGGGCGGCACGAACGTCCGACGTTCCGGGTGCGAGCGTCTTGAGCACTCGGGCGGAAGACGGTGTAGTCGATCCGCTCTCGCGATGGTAGGGGTCGATCGATTTCAGGGTTCGCGCAATCGCGAAATTCGGGCAAACGAATCGCCAGGCCGATTTTCTTGGATTTGCTTACTTCGGCGCGCGCGCAGCCCCGGAACCGATGGTCATATCGTTCGAAACGTGCATGAGCGATGCAACGACGCGCGGGCCGGACACCACTCAGTTGTTTAGCATCTTGCCGGACCAGCCCGGGAGATAACGCGCCTCGTGATCATGCGCCCACGCGAGCGCATCCTTGAGTGCCTTGGCGAAGTCGCTGCGAATGCGCTTGACGGCGATCTTCGGACGCAGATAGTCGGCCCAGAGAAATTCGCTGAACGGCGTCGTGTCCTTTGCGAAGCCGCCCGCTCGGCGCAGCTCGCCCGCGAGGCTCCGATAGGGGTCATCGACAAGCTCGGTGAGCGTCTTCGGCAAGCGCTCATAGGCGTGGCGCGTGCCGTCGGGCCCGAACGGATGCACCCATTGGTAGTGCTCCATCATCCGCCAGAAGATCACGGAGTCGAGCCACGACAGGTCTTTGAGCACCATCACGCGCACTTGCTTGACGCCTTCTTCGATCAGCGCGAGGCCGAGATGATGATGATCGACGACGAAGTACTCGCGCTCGAGGCCGAGCACGGCGGGAAACCAATGGCTTTCGATTGCCTGTGCGCGCGCTTTTTTATCCAGCGTTTTCCAGTGATCGCGCTTGGTCTCTACCTCGTGATAGCCGACCGTCATCTGCGTGGGTCGCAGCGAATCGGGCTCGACCGAAATCAATCGGACGTCTGCAGTGGGACCGGGCATGTTGCCTCCTGGAAACGTTGGGCTCGCGGCTGCCGCTCGCGCTTTACCTCACCTGCCGCCGGGCTTGCGCGCCATTTCCGTCATGCTTTTTTTTGCGCAGCGCCTTCCACAGCGCGGCCAACGCAAGAGGCACCACGGCTGCGCCGATGCCGACGAGCACGATCACATTCAGATAGTGACGGACGAACGGGATATTGCCGAAGAAGTAGCCCGCGAAGACGAGCGAGAGCACCCACAGCAAGGCGCCCGCCACGTTGAAGAACTGAAAGCGTCCGACGCGCATCAACGACACGCCGGCCACGAACGGCGCGAACGTGCGCACCACGGGGATGAAGCGCGCGAGCACGATCGTCTTGCCGCCGTGCCGCTCGTAGAAATCGTGGGTCTTTTGCAGGGCGGCGCGATCGAGAAAGCGCTCGATGTAGCGAATGCGCGTGTTGAACACTTTCGGCCCGATCGCCTTGCCGATCGCAAAGTTGAGGCTGTTGCCGCTGATCGACGCCACGAGCAAGAGCAGGATCAGCGAAGCGGGATGCATCTGACCGGCCGCGCAAAACGCGCCGCCGATAAAGAGCAGCGAATCGCCGGGCAGAAACGGCAAGATCACGAGACCCGTCTCGCAAAAGACGATCAGAAACAGCACGGCGTACACCCACGCGCCGTATTGACGGACGAACTCGCCGAGGAACGTGTCGATGTGCAGAATCAGGTTGGCGAAATGAAGCAGCGTATCCAAAAGCGTCCCTTATGAAATTGCGTGAGCCTAGGGCTCGCGGGTTGCCTCCCGCGAGGCGTGCGCGGCAAGACGATCGCGTCCATGATACCGAATCTGGCCCGCCGATTTCTCATTGGATGGGACGGCAGGCCCACCGCGGGGCACGCGCGCCATGGCAAGTCGAGTCGCTATAATCGCGCCATGTCAGAAATCCCCAAACCGCCGGCTGACGCCCCCGTGCCCAACGCCACTTCCTCCGGGGCGCAGGAAGTCCCTTCGGAGGACGCCCCGCCCGCTGCGCGCATGGCGCAAGCGCCGTTACGGGTGCGGCGCGCGATCCAGCCGCTGCCCGACCAGCTGATCAGTCAGATTGCCGCCGGCGAAGTGGTCGAGCGGCCGGCCTCGGTCGTCAAGGAACTGCTCGAAAACGCGCTTGATGCCGGCACAACAAGCTTGCGCATCGTGCTCGAGGGCGGCGGCGTCAAACGCATCTCGATCGCCGACGACGGCTGCGGCATGCCCGCCGCCGAGTTGCCGCTCGCGCTCATGCGTCATGCGACGAGCAAGATTCGTTCACTGGCCGAGCTCGAGGCGGTGGGCACGCTCGGGTTTCGGGGCGAAGCGCTCGCGTCGATCGCCTCGGTGGCCGAGATGTTCATCACGAGCCGCACGGCGGATGCCGCGCACGCCACCCGCATCGATGCGCAAACGGGTGTGCTTGCACCGGCTGCGGGCGGCGTCGGCACGACCATCGAAGTCCGCGAGCTCTACTTCAACACGCCTGCACGCCGCAAGTTTCTGAAGAGCGAGCAGACCGAGCTCGGCCATTGCGTCGAAATGATCCGCCGGGCGGCGCTCGCGCGGCCCGATGTCGCGATTTCCGTGCTGCACAATGGCCGTGCGCTCGAGCACTGGAACGCGAGCGAGCCCGCCGCGCGCGTCGCCAAGATTCTGGGTGAAGCGTTTGCCGCCGCGCATCTGCCGCTTCAGG
>DASZGN010000449.1:0-2422 GCA_035938775.1 Trinickia sp. | reverse complement strand
GGTCACGGCACGCCAGGAGCGCGACGCGCGACAGATGCAGAGCGCAAAAGCCGCGAACCAAGTAAAACGGCGCGCATTATGCGCGCCGCGTCCAACGTCATGCAAGCTTGCCGTGGCACTGCTTGTACTTCTTGCCGCTGCCGCACGGGCACGGGTCGTTGCGCCCCACCTTCGGCACGCTGCCGACAGCGGTGGCCGACGCGCCGGCCGGCGCATGCGCGCCGTGGCTCATGGCGTGACCGACCATCTCCGCGGTGGCATCGGCCGCCGCTGCCGCCGGCGCGGCGACCGCCGCCGCTTCCGCGAATTCGGCATGGCGGAACTCGACGTTCTCGAGATGGCTGCCCTGCTCCTCGAACTGCTCGGCGGCCTGCTCGAGTTGCTGAGGCGACTCGATATGCACGGTCATCACGACACGCGTGACTTCCGTCTTGACGATGTTGAGCAGCGCCTCGAAGAGCTCGAACGACTCGCGCTTGTACTCCTGCTTGGGGTTTTTCTGCGCGTAGCCGCGCAGATGGATGCCCTGACGCAGGTGATCGAGCGCGGCGAGATGCTCGCGCCACGAGCGATCGAGCGTCTGGAGCATGACCGAGCGCTCGAATGCGTTGAACCGCTCGCGACCGACGAGCGCGACCTTGGCTTCGTAGGCATCGTCGGCCGCGGTGAGCACGGCATCGAGGATGTCGTCGACATCGAGCGACTGCGACTCGTTGATCATTTCCTGCACGGCGAGATCGAGCTGCCAATCGTTGCGCAGCACTTCTTCGAGCTCGGGCGCCTGCCACTGCTCTTCGATGCTGCCGGCCGGAATGAATTGGCGGACGACATCGGTGATGACCGCACGGCGCATCGCACCGATGGTTTCGGTGATGTCATTCGCCTCCAGCAGCTCGTTGCGCTGCTGGTAGATGACCTTGCGCTGATCATTGGCGACGTCGTCATACTCGAGCAGCTGCTTGCGGATATCGAAGTTGCGCGCTTCGACCTTGCGCTGCGCCGATTCGATCGACCGCGTGACGATGCCCGCCTCGATCGCTTCGCCCTCGGGCATGCGCAGGCGTTCCATGATGGCGCGCACGCGATCGCCCGCGAAGATGCGCAAGAGCGGATCTTCGAGCGACAGATAAAAGCGCGACGAGCCCGGATCGCCCTGACGGCCGGCACGGCCGCGCAGCTGGTTGTCGATGCGGCGCGACTCGTGGCGCTCGGTGCCGATGATATGCAGGCCGCCCGCCACCTTCACTTGATCGTGCAGGGTTTGCCACTCGTCGTGCAGCTTCTGGATGCGACTTGCCTTTTCTTCGGCGGGCAAAGACTCGTCGGCTTCGAGGAACGCAGCCTGCTTCTCGGCGTTGCCGCCGAGCACGATGTCGGTGCCGCGGCCGGCCATGTTCGTCGCGATCGTGATGCGCTGCGGGCGCCCCGCCTCGGCCACGATGGCCGCTTCGCGCGCGTGCTGCTTCGCGTTGAGCACTTCGTGCGGCAGGCCCGCCTTCGTCAGCAGGTTCGAGAGCAGCTCGGAGTTTTCGATCGACGTTGTACCGACGAGCACCGGCTGAGCGCGCTCATAGCATTCGCGGATATCGCGAATCACGGCGTCATAGCGCTCCTTGGCGGTCTTGTAGATCTGGTCTTGCCGGTCGAGCCGCTTCGGCGGCCGGTTCGTCGGGATGACGACGGTCTCGAGCCCGTAGATCTCATTGAATTCGTACGCTTCCGTGTCGGCGGTGCCGGTCATGCCCGAGAGCTTCGCGTACATGCGGAAGTAGTTCTGGAACGTGATCGAAGCGAGCGTCTGGTTTTCGCTCTGGATCCTCACGTGCTCCTTCGCCTCGACGGCCTGATGCAGGCCGTCGGACCAGCGGCGGCCGGCCATGAGGCGGCCCGTGAATTCATCGACGATGATGACTTCGTTGTTCTGCACCACGTAATGCTGATCGCGATAAAAGAGCGTATGGGCACGCAACGCGGCATACACGTGGTGCATCAACGTGATGTTTTGCGGCGCGTACAGGCTTTCGCCTTCGCCGATCAGCTCCCACTCGGCCAGCATCCGTTCGGCTTTTTCGTGGCCCGATTCAGTGAGGAAGACCTGGCGCGACTTTTCGTCGAGCGTGTAGTCGCCCGGCTTCTCGACGCCCGTGCCGTCCGCGCGCTCCTCGCCGATCTGCCGCTCGAGCAGCGGCGGCAACGCATTCATGCGGACGTAAAGCTCGGTGTGATCCTCAGCCTGGCCCGAAATGATGAGCGGCGTGCGCGCTTCGTCGATGAGGATCGAGTCGACCTCGTCGACGATCGCGTAGCGGAGCCGGCGCTGCACGCAGTTGTCGAGCTTCTGTGCCATGTTGTCGCGCAGGTAGTCGAAGCCCAACTCGTTGTTGGTCGAGTACGTGATGTCCGCCGCATACGCTTCACGTCG
>DASZGN010000448.1:0-9322 GCA_035938775.1 Trinickia sp. | reverse complement strand
ACGAACGTCTGGCCGGTGACGAGCCCACGCAGGTTCCCCTCGCCGGTCGCCCGCAGGCCCTGACAGCGCAGCGCCTGCATCTGCACGATCGTCAGGTACTCGGCTTCGGTCTTCGGCTCGTTGTGCTCGCCCGACAGCCCTGCCGCGCCGGCTTGCGGCTGCGCGTAGTCGCCCCACGTGTAGTGCTCCTGATGCGCCTGGCCTGTGTCGCGCGGGTCCTCGCGCTTTACCGTCAGGTCGGCGCGCGGCCACGTGTAGTCGTAGTCAACGGAGGTGACGCCGCCCGTCGTCAGCGAATGCGTGACGGACAGCGCGTGGATATGCTCCTCGTCGATGCGACGGCCGCTCGGCGCCTCGTAGCGGATCTTCTCGTAGGCTTCGCCGAGGGGCTTCAACGCGGCAATCGAGTTGGTCAGCACGAGCCGGTGCTTGCCCTCGCTGTGCTCGAAGAAATAGAAGATGCCCCATTCTTCCCAGAGCCGCTGCAGGAATGTCCAGTCGCTTTCCCAATGCTGGCGCTGGATGTCGCGCTTGGGCCAGAGCTTGTTCGTCCGCGGTGTGATCAACCGCTTGTCAACGGGGAACAGGTACGCGGACAGCACCTCATCGGTGACATCCACCACCGACATGTCCTGGTAATTACGGCATTGGCGGGTCTTGGTCGCGAGCCACAGCCAGGGGCGCAGCGTCAGTTCGTAGACAATCGAGCGACCGTCCTCGCGCACGATGCGCGCGGCGGTCACGAGCCCCGTGATCTCGCGCGTGCCGGCGCCGACGTTCGCCATCCCAGCCTCGCCGGCAAGGCCCGGGACAAAGAACCCGGAGCCCTCGATCTCGATCGTGACCGTCACCTCAGTACCGATCAGCTTGTCGAGCGCAACATTCGCCGCAATGCTCGGCGAGAACGCCAGCGAATCGCTGTCTTCAACTCGAGCGTGTACTCGAACAGTTCGCCGAGCGTTTCGGTGCCGGAAAGGCGCACCGGGACAAGAACCGGCGCTCCGTTGAAAACGGGCAACGCGGCGCCAGCCACGGCCAGCGTGCGGGACTGCAGAGGGTTAAGCATGTGTGAGTCCTTGCAGAGGGTTAGCGGCGCACAAGCGTTGCGCCGCAGCCGGTTTTGTCGCCGAGATAGGCGACACGAATGCCGTGGTGAGTCCGTCTGCCCGTGGCGATAATCGGATGCTTGCCACCGCACTTCGGACAGTCGACCATGTGAGCGTCGAGCGCGACGGGAATCCCCTTGACGGTCAATGTCGGCGCGGCCTCGACCACCTTGCCACCGTGATCGGTGCTGTCGCCCAGCCGCGCCATATCGCGGCCCTGTTCATCTTTCATCCTTTCATCTCTTGTGTTCCTCTTTTCGCTCGTCATGCTTCATCGCTCCAGAGCCAGCACGGCGGCAGACGCTGATGCGTTACCCGCGGGAAAGGACCTCTGGTGAGGGACGTGACGGTAGTGACAAGGTGATACGGGGGCGAGGCATGGGCCGGCCCACGGCGAGTCTTTCGACAGGAATCATCTCGGGAATTTCTTGGTGTTGTGCCGCGATAAATTTACCGGCGCCCCAAAATAATGTCCATGAGACGAGTCTGATTTTTATCCCTGCATTACGAGATTAATGCGGGCTTATGCGAAATGACGGCTTTATTTCGTTGAACTTAAACTGAGATAGCCGATTCGGTCGCCGGTGGACTTGTACCACCGGGAACCAGTGTTAGCAGAATTAATTTGCTCTGCGTTGCGACAGGCGCGCTGGTCAGGTGGTCGACCTGCAAATCGGTCTCGGACGAAGACCCAGGGCAGCGCGATGCAGCCCCGAGGCGTTGCCGATAAGAGTACGCTCAGCCTGCTCCAGCATACGAACTTCAATCTCTTATATTTTGGCGATTTTAGATCGCTTGAAACGATTCCCGATACCGGCGGCTTCATTCCGCGCTTATTCGCGAACTAACGACTGACGAGTCCCCTCCCCGCCACTGATTACCACCGCAGAGAATGAGAGCGTTCACCAATTCATTATTCAAAAGCAAAGCGTGACACCGATGGGCGCTATTACAGCCAGCGCTCTTTAAACAAAAAAGGCAAGTCCGCTCATCAAAAAGCGGACTTGCCTTGACTTCCAACCGGGTGCGCGCAAGCCATCGCCGTGCTCAGCACACAGCCTGCGCGCAACTAGCCAGTTACATCTGCGCTTGCACCCACTCCTTCACGCCCGCAAGCGCGGCCGGCAGATTCGCCGGTTCGGTGCCACCTGCCTGGGCCATATCGGCCCGGCCGCCACCTTTGCCACCAACCTTCTGCGCGACGAAGTTAACAAGCTCACCCGCCTTGACCTTCTTGCTCGCGTCGGGCGTGACGCCCGCGATCAAGCTGACCTTGCCGCCTTCAACAGACGCCAGCACGATCGCCGCATGCTTCAACTTGTCCTTCAGCTTGTCGACGGTTTCGCGCAGCGTCTTCACGTCCGCGCCTTCGAGCGTCGCGGCGAGCACTTGCACGCCCGCCACGTCGATGGCCTGCGCCGCAAGCTCGTCGCCCTGGCTCGACGCGAGCTTCGACTTGAGCGCAGCCAGTTCCTTTTCGAGCGACTTGACCTGGTCCTGCACCTGCCCGATGCGCTGCGTAAGCTCCGCCGGCTGCGCCTTTAACGCCGCGGCCGCCGCGTTCACGCGCGACTCGAGCGCCTGAACATAGCGCACCGCGTTGTCGCCGGTGATGGCCTCGACGCGCCGAATGCCCGCCGCGACCCCGGTCTCCATCACGATCTTGAAGAGCCCGATGTCGCCCGTGCGATGCACGTGCGTGCCGCCGCACAGCTCGCGCGAAAAACCGAGGTCGAGCACGCGCACCTCGTCGCCGTACTTTTCACCGAAGAGCGCCATCGCCCCGCCCTTCACCGCTTCATCGAACGGCATCACGCGCACGATGCCGGGCGCGTTCGCGAGCACTTCCGCATTGACGATGTCTTCGACGCGGCGCACTTCCTCGTCCGACATCGGCGCGTTGTGCGCGAAGTCGAAGCGCGTCTTGTCCGCATCGACGAGCGACCCCTTTTGCTGCACGTGCGAGCCGAGCACTTCGCGCAGCGCCTTGTGCATCAAGTGCGTCGCCGAGTGATTACGGGCGGTGCGCGCGCGGCGCACCGCATCGATTTCCGCCTTCACCACGTCGCCCACCTTGAGCACGCCCTGCTCGAGCGTGCCGTGGTGACCGATCACATCGGCCTGCACCTTCAGCGTGTCGGCCACGGCAAAGCGTACGCTCGCGTTCGCGAGCACGCCCGTGTCGCCCACCTGCCCGCCCGATTCAGCGTAAAACGGCGTGTGGTCGAGCACGACAACCGCCTGCTGCCCCTTCGCCACTTCGTTCACCGCGGCGCCCTCGACATAAAGCGCGACCACCTTCGCGTCGTCGAAGATCTGCTCCTCGTAGCCGTGGAAGGTCGTCTTCGCGCCCGAGTAATCAAGGCCCTGCGCCATCTTGAACTTGCCTGCCGCGCGCGCCTGCTCGCGCTGGCGCGACATCGCTTCGTCGAACGCGGGCTCGTCGACGGACACGCCGCGCTCGCGGCAGACGTCGGCTGTCAGATCGAGCGGAAAGCCATACGTATCGTGAAGCTTGAACGCGAGCTCGCCGTCCAGCACCTTGCCGCCCTTCGCCTCGAGATCGGCAAGCGCCGCATCAAGAATCGACATGCCATGCTCGATCGTCTCGAAGAAGCGCTCCTCTTCCTGACGCAGCACGTCGGTCACGCGCGCTTGCGCATCGGCGAGCTCCGGGTACGCGCCGCCCATCTGCGCGACGAGGTCGGCGACGAGCTTGTTGAAGAACGGATGCTTGCGGCCGAGCTTGTAGCCGTGGCGGATCGCGCGGCGCACGATGCGGCGCAGCACGTAACCGCGCCCCTCGTTGCCGGGGATGACGCCGTCGACGATGAGGAACGAACAGGCGCGAATGTGATCCGCAATGACCTTGAGCGAGTTGTTCGTGAGATCGGCGACACCCGTCTCGCGCGCCGCAGCTTGAATGAGCGCCTGGAAAAGGTCGATTTCGTAGTTGCTATGCACGTGCTGAAGCACGGCGGCGATCCGCTCGAGCCCCATGCCGGTGTCGACGCACTGCTTGGGCAGCGGCGTCATGTTGCCTTGCGCATCGCGGTTGAACTGCATGAACACGAGATTCCAGATCTCGATGTAGCGGTCGCCGTCCTCTTCGGGCGAGCCCGGGGGGCCGCCCCAGATATCGGGACCGTGGTCGTAGAAGATCTCCGAGCACGGGCCGCACGGGCCGGTATCGGCCATCTGCCAGAAATTGTCTGACGCATAGCGCGCGCCTTTGTTGTCGCCGATGCGGATGATGCGCTCGGTCGGCACGCCCACTTCCTTCGCCCAGATGTCGTAAGCCTCGTCGTCTTCCTGATAGACGGTCACCCAGAGCTTGTCCTTCGGCAGTTGATAGACGCTCGTGAGGAGTTCCCATGCGTAGTGGATGGCGTCGCGCTTGAAATAGTCGCCAAACGAGAAGTTGCCGAGCATTTCGAAGAACGTATGGTGGCGCGCGGTGTAGCCGACGTTCTCGAGGTCGTTGTGCTTGCCGCCGGCGCGCACGCTGCGCTGCGCGGTGGTCGCGCGCGTGTAGGGGCGCGACTCGGTGCCGAGGAACACGTCCTTGAACTGCACCATCCCCGAATTGGTGAAAAGCAGCGTCGGGTCGTTGGCGGGCACGAGGCTCGACGAGCGGACGATCGTATGGCCCTTCGATTCGAAGAACTTGAGGAATTTCTCGCGGATTTCGGAGGCTTTCATAGCGGGGCTGGGGGCGGTTTCAACTGAGAATCCGGCTGCCAAGCTCGCACCAGGCGACCGTCATCATTCTTAAGCGATCAATTATACGGAAATGTCACGCGAACGCCGCCTCCGCGCCCGACGCGTTTGAGCCGAGTTGCAAAAACCGCTTAAGATGCACCAACAGCCGGCCACCCCGCCATTGATTAATACGACCTCGAGGAGACATCGACGCAATGGGAGCGCTCAATCATATCCGCGTGCTGGATCTCACCCGCGTGCTTGCCGGCCCCTGGTCCGCGCAGACGCTCGCCGATCTCGGCGCCGACGTCATCAAGATCGAGCGGCCCGGCGCGGGCGACGACACACGGCATTGGGGGCCGCCGTACCTGAAGACACCTGACGGCGCCGACACGCACGAAGCCGCGTACTACCTCTGCGCAAACCGCAACAAACGCTCGGTGACGGTGGACATCGCCACGCCCGAAGGCCAGAGGATCGTCCGCGAGCTTGCGGCGACAAGCGACGTCGTGCTCGAGAACTACAAGGTCGGCCAATTGAAGAAGTACGGTCTCGATTACGCATCGCTCGCGCAGGTGAAACCGGATCTCGTCTACTGCTCGGTCACGGGCTTCGGGCAGACGGGGCCGCTCGCCGAGCGCGCCGGCTACGATTTCATCATCCAGGGCATGGGCGGCTTCATGAGCATCACGGGCGAGCGCGACGGGCTGCCGGGCGGCGGGCCGCAGAAGGCGGGCGTCGCGATCGCCGACCTGATGACGGGGATGTATTCGACCGTCGCCGTGCTCGCGGCGCTCGCGCATCGCGACCGCACGGGCGAGGGGCAGTACATCGACATGGCGCTTCTCGACGTCCAGGTGGCGATGCTCGCGAACATGGGCTCGAACTACCTCGCGAGCGACAAGGCGCCCGTGCGCTGGGGCAATGCGCATCAGAACATCGTGCCGTATCAGGCTTTTCAGACGAGCGACGGTTGGATCATCGTCGCGGTCGGCAACGACGCGCAGTTCCGCAAGTTCGTCGAGGCGGGCGGACGCGCCGAGCTCGCCGACGATGCGCGCTTCGCGACAAACCCCGAACGCGTGCGCAATCGCGAGACGCTCGTGCCGATTGTCGCCGAGATGGTGAGAACGCGCGGCAAGCGCGAATGGATCGCCTTGCTGGAAGCGGCAGGCGTGCCGTGCGGGCCGATCAATGACATCGCCGAGGTATTCGACGACGAGCAGGTGCGCGCGCGCGGCATGCAGGTGCAAGTGCCGCATCCGAGCGGGGCGAGCGCCAAGCTCGTGCGCAATCCGATCCGCATGAGCGCGACGCCGCCGGAGGTACGCTCGGCACCGCCGATGCTGGGTGAGCATACGGATGAAGTGCTGCGCGAGCTGCTCGGCTACGACGACGCGACGATTGCCGCGCTGCGCGAGCGTTCGGCGATTTGACGGCGCCCTGACAGCGGGTTCGGCGGGGAATTTGACCGCGGGTGCGGCACTGGGTCGATGCGATTTTCACGCGTCATTCGTCACGCGTCATTCGCTGCGGACGAGGCACGCGGCGAGCCCCGAGGCCACACCCGCACAAACGACACTCGCCCAAATCGAACGCCAAACCGCTCACGCACCGAGCGAATTCAGCCAGCGCCGCCCCTCCTCCCAATCGCCGAGGCCGCTCTCGGCGTTGACATGGCCGCGCGGCCCGATGTCGATGAAGCGGCTGCCCCACGCCTTTGCGCACCGCTCTCCGAACTCGGCGCTGCCATAGTCGTCGTCGCTGCTTGCCACGACGATGGTCGGAAACGGAAGCGGCCGCAAAGGGAAATTGCCGAAGCCGTGAGCCGCGACGGGAAACGCCGCCGCCTGCGGATCGGGCACTGCCACGAGCAACGCCCCCGCCACTTTCGCGCAATCGGCGCGGCTCGCGCGTTCCAAGGCCCAAAACGCCGTGGTGAGACACCCGAGGCTATGCGCCGCGAAGAGCAACCGCCCATCGGTATGCGCGGCGACGGCCGCATCGAGCGCCTCGCACCAATCTTCGCGCACCGGCTCGCCCCAATCGGGCATCTGAACGCGCGCGAACGCGGCGTCGGCGGCCTCCCAGCGGCTTTGCCAATGGCCCGGCCCGGAATTGGCGTAACCGGGCAGCACGTAGACTCTTTTGACTTCCATGGCGGGTTCGTTCTGTTTGTCGACTCGCGAACGTCGATTCGCGCACCCCGCGTAGTGTATAGGCAGGCTCGATCGATCGCTCACGCGAACGCGGCCCGAAGAGTCTGCCCGATGAATCATCTGCGATAGGCACGCGTTCGACGCCAATGGCGGCTCGCCGCCCAACACGCGCTCGCCACCGACGCGCGCCTAATGCGGGTCGCATCGTAAAATGACGGCCTTCGCGCGGGCAAACCGAATTGCGTCCTGTTACAGCGGCTTCCGACCGCTTGCCGATACGTCTTGCCAAGACTCGCTCAGGGTAGAATTGCGGGATAGAGCGGGTGCGCCCGCGTTCACTAAGCCGATCTCCCCTTCTTTTCGCATGAACAACGAACGCAACGACGCTTTGGCGGCAATACCGTCCAATTTCATCCGCAACATCATCGACGAGGACAACCGCACGGGCAAATGGGGCGGCCGCGTCGAAACGCGCTTTCCGCCGGAGCCCAACGGTTATCTGCATATCGGCCACGCGAAGAGCATCTGCCTGAACTTCGGTATCGCGCGCGATTATGGCGGCATCTGCCACCTGCGCTTCGACGACACGAATCCCGAGAAAGAAAGCGTCGAATACGTCGATTCGATCGTCGATGCGGTGCGCTGGCTCGGCTTCGAATGGGAAAAGAACGGCGTCGAGCATCGCTACTACGCGAGCGACTACTACGACAAGCTGTATCAATTCGCCGAGCTGTTGATCGAACGCGGCAAGGCTTATGTCGACAGCCAGTCGGCCGAGGAAATGCGCGCATCGCGCGGCTCGCTGACGGAGCCGGGCAAGCCCTCGCCCTATCGCGACCGCTCGCCGGAAGAGAGCCTTGCGCTCTTTCGCCGGATGAAGGCGGGCGAGTTCAAGGAAGGCGAGCACGTGCTGCGCGCGAAGATCGACATGAGCTCGCCGAACCTGAACATGCGCGACCCCGTGGTGTACCGCATCCGGTTCGCGCATCACTACCGCACGGGCGACCAATGGTGCGTGTATCCGATGTACGACTACACGCATTGCATCTCGGACGCGCTCGAAAACATCACGCATTCGCTGTGCACGCTCGAATTCGAAGACCATCGTCCGCTTTACGACTGGATTCTCGAAGAACTTGCCGACGCCGGCGTCTTCACGCGGCCGCTGCCGCAGCAAATCGAATTCTCGCGGCTCAATCTGACCTATGCGATCACGAGCAAGCGCAAGCTCTTGCAGCTCGTGACAGAAGGCCACGTCGACGGGTGGGACGACCCGCGCATGCCGACGATCGTCGGCGTACGCCGACGCGGCTTCACGCCTGAGGGCATCAAGCTCTTTTGCGAGCGCATCGGCGTGACGAAGGTCGATTCGTGGATCGACATGAGCGTATTCGAGGGCGCGCTGCGCGACGACCTCGACGACAAGGCGTCGCGCACCGCGGCGGTGCTCGATCCGCTCAAGCTCATCATCGCCAACTTCCCCGCCGATCTCACCGAACCGTGCAGCGCCCCGGTGCATCCGCACCACCCCGAGCGCGGCATGCGCAATTTTCCGCTTACGCGCGAGCTGTGGATCGAACGCGACGACTACAACGAAACACCACCGAAGGGTTATTTCCGGCTCTTCCCCGGCAATAAGGTGCGGCTGCGCTACGGTTTCGTGATCGAATGCACGGGGGCGGACAAAGACGAGCACGGCAACGTCGTAGCCGTGCACTGCAACTACTACCCTGACAGCAGATCGGGCACGGAAGGCGCCAACAACTACAAGGTGAAGGGCAATATCCACTGGGTGAGCGCGGCGCATGCAGTGCCGGCCGAAGTGCGCCTTTACGATCGCCTCTTCAAGGAAGCGCAGCCTGACGCGGGCGGCCGCAACTATCTGGAGGCGCTCAACCCCGATTCCAAGCGCGTGGTGCAGGCGTATCTGGAACCGGGCGCCGAGGCGATGCAGCCCGAGGACCGCTGCCAGTTCGAACGGCACGGCTATTTCGTCGCGGATCGCCACGATTCGCGGCCGGGCAAGCCCGTGTTCAACCGAATCGTCGGCTTGCGCGACAGTTGGGGCAAGCTGGCATAAGTGCCGCCTAATTCGTATTGCACGCGTGCCGCTCGCCTTGACGTTATTTACGCGTCAGAGCGAGCGGTGCAGTTCCGCAAGTGAGAGCGTGGTGTTGAAAAGCCGGCTCAGACTGAGGCTCGCATATTGCTCGACCTCCTCGGGCGCGACCCAGCGAAATGCGTCCATCTCCGGAATCATCGAGCCATCGCGGCGGCTCGGAAACATCGACGTACAGACGCAGCGTTCAGTGTCGATTTCGCCGTCGCTCGCGCGCGCGGCGAACAGATGCAAAT
>DASZGN010000447.1:0-2400 GCA_035938775.1 Trinickia sp. | reverse complement strand
GCCAATGTTCCGGAATTCCGGCCTCGGCTTTTTTACGGCTTCTGCCATGCTAGACCCCTACTAGTTTGTAAGTCACACCAAGCCGCGATTTTAGCGCCTTTTCATTTCGCGGCGCAGCGAATATGCATTGAACACAATTGCCAGATACTTACTGAATGCGCCGCCCGAAGGCCCGGCGCGGGTGCTCGCCGCATGTCGTTCCTTATCAATTCAACTCAAGTCGTTCTGATAGTAGTACCCGGTTGTGACATACCAGCCACGCCGCACTTCGACGGGGCGGTCACCATAGGTATAGGACACACGTTCCACCGAGAGCAATGGAAAACTTGCCGGGACATTGAGCAGCTCCGCCACCGACGGCTCGGCCGCGACCGCGCGGATCTTCTCCGACGCGCGAATCATGCGTGTACCGAACTCCGTTTCGAACATCGCGTAAAGCGGGCCCTTGTAGTCGCTCAAACGCTCGAGCGTGAGGCCCCGAAACACGGCGCCGGGCAGCCAGATCTCGTCGAGCACCGTCGTGACGCCGTCGAATTGCAGCAAGCGCTTGATTAGCACGACCGGGTCGGCCGGCTTGAGATCGAGCTGTCGCGCGATCTCGGCGGGCGCCCTCAAGCGCCGGCATTCAAGCAGTTTGCTGATGTGGGGGTGCTCGGCGCCGTCCTCGGCAAGCAGCCGCAGAAAGCGGAACTGTGCGCGATCTTCATTGTGCGTTGCAACAAAAGTGCCTTTGCCCTGGCGACGCACGAGCAGGTTTTCGGCGGCGAGCTCGTCGATCGCCTTTCTCACCGTGCCCTGGCTTACTTTGTAGCGAGCGGCGAGTTCCACTTCGCTCGGGATGATTTCGCCGGGCTTCCACTCACCCGACTCGAGGCTTTGCGTGATGAGCCCCTTGATCTGCTGATAAAGCGGGCTGAACGTAGGCGACGGCCCACTCCCGGCGGCGCCCTCGCCGGACTGGACGTTCGGATTTCCCGCACTCGCCTGGTTCGCATTCATCCGCGCATTTCAACATAAAGGAGCCGCGCGCGTCCAGATTTTCCGCGAAAATTCATCTGTCTTATATAAGACATAAGATACGGTTGACTTTGCCGGTTCGGGCTCCTAAACTCCGTCGCGAGCAAGGCTTTTAAAGCCTACACGCTTCGCGCAACGCGAATAGAATGGCGTTTTCCCGAGCGTAGGCCGTACCACACGCATCAATGCATCGTCCCTGGAGAGTTCTCAATGGCTAAGTCCGCAAAGCGCGTTGCCGTCACCGGCGCCGCAGGTCAAATCGGTTACTCGCTGCTCTTTCGCATCGCCAACGGCGATCTGCTCGGCAAAGACCAGCCGGTCATCCTGCAACTGCTGGATCTCCCGCAAGCGCAAGCCGCCGTCAAAGGCGTCGTAATGGAATTGGAAGACTGCGCGTTCCCGCTGCTTGCGGGCGTTGTCGTCACGGACGACCCGAAGGTCGCCTTCAAGGACGTCGACGTCGCGCTGCTCGTGGGCGCCCGCCCGCGCTCGAAGGGCATGGAGCGCAAGGATCTTCTGTCGGCGAACGCCGAAATCTTCACGGTGCAAGGCCGTGCCCTCAATGAAGTCGCGAGCCGCGACGTGAGGGTGCTCGTGGTAGGCAACCCGGCCAACACCAATGCGTACATCGCGATGAAGTCGGCACCCGATCTGCCGAAGAAGAACTTCACGGCCATGCTGCGTCTCGACCACAACCGCGCGCTCTCGCAACTCGCGGCGAAGTCGGGCAAGCCTGTCGCATCGATCGAAAAGCTCGCCGTGTGGGGCAACCACTCGCCGACGATGTACCCCGATTTCCGTGTCGCGACCGTCGAAGGCCAGTCGCTCACGAAGCTCATCAATGACGACGAGTGGAACCGCAACGTGTTCATTCCCACCGTCGGCAAGCGCGGCGCGGCGATCATCGAAGCGCGCGGCCTGTCGTCGGCGGCCTCGGCTGCCAACGCGGCGATCGACCACGTGCGCGACTGGGTGCTCGGCACGAACGGCAAGTGGGTCACGATGGGCATTCCGTCCGACGGTTCGTACGGCATCCCCGAAGACATCATCTACGGCGTGCCGGTGACGTGCGAAAAGGGCGAATACAAGCGTGTCACGGGCCTCGAGATCGACGCCTTCTCGCGTGAAAAGATGGACTTCACGCTTGCCGAGCTGCTCGAAGAGCGCGACGGCGTGCAGCACCTGCTCGGCTAATCACCGGGCGCGCCGGCACGGTTCGGATCGAACGTGCCGGCGCATGGTTGCGAAGCTTTACGGAATTAATTAACTGATTGGTTGCATCCGCGCGCGCAGCTTGATGCCCCGCACGAAATTCGGTTCTCCTTACGACGACTGACGCCTTTTGACGCCGACGATGCGCGCACTCACCCCCGCCGAAGTTCT
>DASZGN010000446.1:0-4309 GCA_035938775.1 Trinickia sp. | reverse complement strand
CGTCACGGTGATGGCGCGCAACGACCCGAGCACCGCCGCGGCCACGTTCGCCACCGTCGCGCCGTCGCTCACGCTCGCCGAGCGTGCGATCGGCTGGGGCACGATTGCCTATCAGGGGGCGGCTCGCCAGGTGCCGGGCGCGGTCGACTGGTACCGGTTGTCGGCGAACGCGCCGCTTTCGTATCCGGCATACATGTGGCGCACGCGCAGCGCGCTCCTCGCGGATGACTGGACGATGGTGCGCTGGTCGATCGAGCAGATGCCGGCCGCGCTGCGCGATGAGCCGGCGTGGGTCTACTGGCATGCGCGCGCGCTCAAGCAGATCGGCGAGAACGGCGAGAAAGCGCAAGCCGATCAGGCGTTCGAACGCATCGCTTCAGGCATCGACTTTTACGGCCAGCTTGCAACTGAAGAGCTCGGTCGCAAGATTGCGGTGCCGCAAAAGACGCAGGTCACCGATGAGGAAGTCGAAGCGGCAAGCCATACCCGCGGTTTCGAGCTCGCGCGGCGTTTTTACGCGCTGAATCTGCGGCTCGAGGGCAACCGCGAGTGGAACTGGCAACTGCGCGGCATGACCGACCGGCAATTGCTCGCCGTGGCCGAATACGCCCGCCGCATCCAGCTGTACGACCGCACCGTGAACACGGCGGACCGCACGCAGACCGAGCACGATTTCTCGCTGCGCTATGTCGCGCCGTTTCGCGACATCGTCGAGCGCGATGCGCAGTCGAACGGGCTCGACGTCGAATGGGCGTACGGACTGATCCGTCAGGAGTCGCGCTTCATCATCAACGCGCAATCGGGTGTGGGCGCGGGGGGGCTGATGCAACTGATGCCGGGCACGGCGCAGATGGTCGCGCGCAAGATCGGCTTGGGGGCGATCTCTCGCGAGCAGATGAACGACATCAACACGAACATTCTGCTCGGCACGAGCTATTTGTCGATGATCTACAATCAATTCGACGGTTCGGCGGTGCTCGCCACTGCCGGCTACAACGCCGGGCCCAATCGCCCGCGCCAATGGCAGGCCGCCTTGCGGCGTCCTGTCGAAGGCGCGATTTTCGCGGAGACAATCCCGTTTAACGAAACCCGCGATTACGTCAAGAACGTGCTGTCGAACGCGGTCTACTATGCGGCGCTGTTTGAAGGCCGTCCGCAATCGCTGAAGGCGCGGCTCGGCGTCATCCTGCCCAACGCTAACTGAGCGTGCCGGGCGGGCCGCGCGCGTGAAGCGATCGCGCGCGCGGCGCGACACGCCCTGGGCCTTGGGCGGCGGCAGCAGGAGGCGAAGATGAGACACCAATCCGTTGCGCTGATCGGCGGTTCAGGTTTTATCGGAAGTCATCTTGCCAATGCGCTCGTCGCGGCCGGCAAGAGCGTGCGCATTGCGACGCGCCGTCGCCAGCACGCGAGCCATCTCACCATGTTGCCGCTCGATGTCATCGAAGCCGATGTCTTCGATCCGCTAGAGTTGGCGCGCTTTTTCGAAGGCGTCGATGCCGTCGTCAACCTTGTGGGCACGCTCCATGGCCGACGCGGCGAGCCGTACGGTTCTGAGTTCGCGAAGGCGCATGTCGAGCTGCCGGCAAGGATCGTCGCCGCATGCGAAGGCAAGGGCGTGCACCGGCTTATTCACGTGAGCGCGCTCAATGCGGACCCGAGTGGGCCTAGCATGTATCTTCGCTCGAAAGGCGACGGCGAAAAAGCCGTGCGCCAGGCGACACAGCTTGCAACCACGATCTTTCGTCCTTCGGTGGTTTTCGGCCCCGAAGACCGCTTCCTCAATATATTCGCGGTGCTGCAGCGCATGTTTCCGGTGATCCCGTTGGCCAAGCCCGACGCGCGGTTTCAGCCGGTGTACGTCGGCGATGTCGCCACGGCGATCATCAATGCGCTCGATCTCGATGGCGCGAATGGCCGCACATACGAGCTGGGGGGGCCGACCGTCTATACGCTCGAGGCGCTCGTGCGGTATTGCGGTGAGGCGATCGGACGCAGCGCGCGCATCGTGCGCTTGCCCGACGCGTTCGCTTACATGCAGGCGTTTGCGTTCGAGATGTTGCCCGGTGAGCCGCCGCTCACGCGCGACAATCTCGATTCGATGACGCGCGACGCCGTCCTCACCGGCCCGCTCGCGCCGGAGCTGGGTCTGGAGCCGGCGAGCCTCGAGGCAATCGCCCCCGCGTATTTGAGCGGGGCTTCGCTGCGGTCGCGCTTCAGCGCTTTTCGCGCGAGCGCGGGCCGGTGAGGCGGCTTTCTTTGAGCGCTGTTGCTGTTTGGCCGATTTTGCCTATGCATGTCTTCTTCTTTTCTCAACACTTTGCGCTCGGTTATGAAGCTCATCATTGCTGACAAGAACTACTCTTCGTGGTCGATGCGGCCTTGGGTGCTGATGAAGCACGCGGGCATTGCATTCGATGAGGTCTTGATCGAATTGAACCAGGCCGACACGCCGGCTCGCATTCACGCATATTCGCCGACGAACCGCGTGCCGTGCCTTGTGACTGACGATGGTCAGTCGATCTGGGAATCGCTTGCGATTGCCGAGACGCTTGCGGAGCGCTATCCGCAACAAGCGCTCTGGCCGCGCGATGCGGCGGCGCGCGCGCATGCGCGCGCGATCGCGAGCGAGATGCATGCGGGTTTTGTCGCACTGCGCTCGTCGATGCCGATGAACATCCGCGCGAGCAAGCCTGGCGTGGGTGCGACGCCCGCCGCGCTCGCCGATGTGGCGCGCATCGACGCGATCTGGTCGGAGTGCCTGGCGCGCTACGGTGGCCCGTTTCTGTTCGGCGCTTCGTTCGGCATTGCCGACGCGATGTATGCGCCTGTCGTGATGCGTTTCAATACATACGCGCCGCCGCTCTCCGACGCGGCGCGCGCCTACGCCGAGCGCGTGACGGCCTTGCCTGCCGTGCGCGAATGGATCGACGACGCGCGCCGCGAGACGCATGTGATCGCCTATTACGACAACGACGAATGAAGATTTACGCAGTAGGCGGCGCGATCCGCGACGAGCTGCTGGGCGTGCCTGTGTCGGACCGAGACTATGTTGTGGTCGGCGCGACGCCCGAGCAGATGACGGCGAAGGGTTATCGCCCTGTCGGCAAGGACTTCCCTGTATTCCTGCATCCGGACACGAACGAGGAGTACGCGCTCGCGCGCACCGAACGCAAGACCGCGGCCGGCTATCACGGCTTTCAGTTCTACTACGCGCCCGACGTCACGCTCGAGGAAGACCTCGCACGCCGCGATCTGACGATCAACGCAATGGCGCGCGAGGTACGACCCGACGGTGAGTTGACGGGCCCCGTCATCGACCCGTTCAACGGCCAGGCCGACTTGCGCTCGCGGTGCTTTCGCCATGTGGGCGAAGCGTTCGTCGAGGACCCGGTGCGGATTCTGCGCGTCGCGCGGTTCGCGGCGCGCTTTGACGATTTCGCACTGGCGCCTGAAACGCTTTCGCTCATGAAGACGATGGTTGCGGCCGGCGAAGTGGATGCGCTGGTGCCGGAGCGCGTGTGGCAGGAGATATCGCGCGGGCTCATGGAGAAAAAGCCCTCGCGCATGGTCGAGATGCTGCGCGAGTGCGGGGCGCTCGCACGCGTGCTGCCGGAAGTCGACGCGATGTTCGGCGTGCCGCAGCGTGCGGACTACCATCCCGAAGTCGATACGGGCGTGCATGTGATGATGGTCGTCGATCATGCGGCGGCGCGTGGCTATGCGCTTACCGTGCGGTTTGCCGCGCTCACGCATGATCTTGGCAAAGCGACGACGCCTGCGGATGTGCTGCCTCGCCATATCGGCCACGAAACGCGCAGCGTCGATTTACTCAAGCCGCTTTGCGAGCGCTTGCGCGTGCCGAACGAATGCCGCGATCTGGCGATTCTCGTTGCTCGCGAGCACGGCAACATTCATCGCGTGATGGAGATGGGGGCGGCGGCGCTCGTGCGTTTATTGGAGCGATGCGACGCGCTGCGCAAGCCGGCGCGATTCGCCGAAGCGTTGCAGGCGTGCGAGGCAGATGCGCGCGGACGGCTTGGATTCGAGCATAGCGATTATCCGCAGGCCGAGCGATTGCGCGTGGCGCTCATGGCGGCGCGAAGCGTGGACGCAGGGGTGATTGCGCAAGCGTGCGCGGATAAACCGTCGGCGATCAAGGATGCGGTGCACCGGGCGCGCGTTGAGGCGGCGGCGGTGGCGTTGGGTGGGGAGGTTGGGGGCTGACGGTTGATACTAAGTTGGCGAGGCTAGGTCAGGAACGCCGGTGTCGCACTCCATAGGCGCGCGTGGGCCGTTGTGCTGCGCG
>DASZGN010000445.1:0-5548 GCA_035938775.1 Trinickia sp. | reverse complement strand
CACCGAGATTCGCCTGGGCGAATTCCTCGCTCGCCCAGTCTTCCGTGTCGTCCTCGATCGCCAATCCGCTGCCGCTATATGAACAGGATGCGCGAAAGTTAACACTGTCTGCTGCGGTTTACAACCGGAATTGTGGGTAATCCTCAGCCCTGAAGGACGGGGTTTCTTGGAGCAAATCTGATGAATCGGCCGGCCAAGCACTGCCGCGTCTTGCTATGCGAAGCCGTTGGGATTCATCGTCAGGAACTGCTTGGCGAGCGCTCTTGGAATGACAGGCTTGGCCTTCATCCCGGCGCGTTCCGCACGCGCGCTCGCAACGAATCGAAGTAGTCGCCATCGACAGGCGCACTCGCCGCAGAGCCAGCACCGGCGAGCAGCAAGCCGCGAAGTTGTTGACGATCCTGATCCTTGCGGATCAGTTCGCGCACGTACTCGCTGCTGGTGCCGTAGCCGCGTTGGCTGACTTGCTCATCGACAAAGGCCTTGAGCGTGTCGGGCAGGGAAATGCTCATCGTGCTCATGCGCATCAAGCAAATCCGTGCGGATTCATCGACTGCCAGCGCCAATGGTCCTCGCACATGCGCTCAATGCCGTACTGCGCGCGCCAGCCAAGCAACGCTTCGGCGGCCGCGGTGCTTGCATAGCACGAGGCGACATCGCCCGGCCGCCGTCCGACGATCTCGTAAGGCACCGGCTTGCCCGACGCCGCTTCGAATGCGCGCACCACCTCCAGCACCGAGTAGCCGCGGCCCGTGCCGAGATTGACGATAAAGCTTGCATCGCGTGCCGTCAGCGCATTGAGCGCCGCAATGTGCCCGCGAGCGAGATCGACCACGTGGATGTAGTCGCGCACGCCGGTGCCGTCGGGCGTGTCGTAGTCGTCGCCGAATACGCGCAGTTTCTCGAGCTTGCCCACCGCTACCTGCGCGATGTAAGGCATCAAGTTGTTCGGCAGGCCCGCCGGATCTTCGCCGATGAGGCCGCTTTCATGCGCGCCGACCGGGTTGAAGTAGCGCAGCGTCGCAATGCGCCAGCTCGCGTCGGAGCGCTCGACATCGCGCAGCATCTGCTCGGCGATCAGCTTCGATTGGCCGTATGGGTTCGTCGCCGAAAGCGGAAACGATTCGTCGATCGGGGAACGCTCCGGCACACCGTATACGGTGGCCGACGAACTGAACACGAACCGCTTCACGTTGCGCGCGCGCATCGTGTCAAGCAGCACGAGCAGGCTGTCGATGTTGTTGCGGTAGTAGTCGATCGGCTTCGCAACCGATTCGCCGACGGCCTTCAACGCGGCGAAGTGGATCGCCGCGTCGATGGGGTGCGCATCGAAGATTCGCGCAAGCGCGGTTTCGTCGCGCACGTCGGCCTCGTAGAACGCAACCGGCTTACCGGCGATTCGCTCGACACGTCGCACCGCCTCGCGATTGCTGTTGACGAGATTGTCGATGACGACAACGTCGTAGCCCTCCGCGAGCAGCTCGAGCGCCGTATGCGAGCCGATGAAGCCCGCGCCGCCCGTCACCAGAACCGTGCCCTTCGATGCCATCGTTGCTTCCTCCGCCATCCTTCCCATCCGTTACAGCGTTACGCCGGTCAACTCGCGCAGCGTGTGCCGATAGCGCTCGATCACGGCCACTTCGTCGAACTCGGCAGCCACTTTCGCGCGGCCGCGCTCGCCCATCTCGCGCCTTGCTTCTTCCGTCATCTCAAGCATCTGCACAAGTTTCGCCGCGAGACTTTCCGCGCTCTTGGCTTCGCACAAGAGCCCCGTTACGCCGTCGGCGACCACCTCGCGGCAGCCCGGCACGTCGGTCGCGACGATCGGCCGGCCCATCGCCGACGCTTCCATCAACGTGCGCGGCACGCCTTCTCTATACGAGGGCAGCACGACGCAGTCCGCGTTCGCAATGCACGGGCGCACGTCATGCGCTTCGCCCAGATACTCGATCACGCCTTCGCTTTTCCACGACTGCACATCCTCGAGCGTAATTGCGCTGGGGTTATCCACACCCACGGGCCCGAGCAGCTGGAAACGCGCATGAGGATACCGCGCACGCACGCGCCGCGCGGCTTCGACATATTCTCCGACTCCTTTGTCCCAAAGCAATCGTCCGATCAGCACAAACGTGAACTGGCGCGCTTTCGGCAGTGGCGCCAGCGCGAAGTGCTTCAGGTCGACGCCTTCGCCGTTCATGAGCCGCGCGCGCTCAGGATGCGCCAGTAGGCGCTCTTCGACAAACGCCGCTTTGTCGTCGCGATTGAGAAACCATACCTCACGTGGAAACCGGAACGCGAAGCGGTAAAGCGCTTTTGCGACGAGCGCCGCATGGCTCTTGCGAATGAACACGTATCCGAGGCCCGTCGTCACCGCAATCGACGGCACGCGCGCAAGCCACGCCGCCACCGACCCGTAAATGTTCGGCTTGATCGTGTAATGAAATACGACGTCGGGCTTGATCGCGCGATAGTGCCGGTAAAGCGCATGAAGCGTGCGCAGATCGTCGCGCGGGTTCGTGCCTTTCGATGCGATCGGCAATTCGATTGAGCGGCAGCCCATCTCCTCGAGCAAGGCGGACGTGCGGTCGCGCGGCGCCAGCACGATCACGGTCGCGCCTTTTTCGATAAGCATGCGGATCAGCCCTTGCCGATACGTGTAGATCGCAAAGGCGGTATTGCAAACGAGGCAGACCGTGAGCGGCGCGGAGGGTTTCATAAGGAATGTCGTTTCGTTCAATGCGCGCTACGCCGCGAAAAGCGTGCGTTTCATCCGTCGCAGGGCGGAGTAGGGCGTGACGAAGTGCAGCAGGTTCTTCGCGAGCCCGAGCCAGTCGTAGAGGTTGCCCGCGTTGAAGTAGCGCAGCTGGAGCTTCAACGTCGAGACGATCTGCCGGCGCCTTTTCGTGGCGCTGATACCGTCTTCGTTCAGCTCGTAATAGAGGCCGAGCTCGGGCAGGTTCGCGCAGTCGTAGTGCTCCATCAGCCGCAGGAACAGATCGAGGTCTTCGGCGGCGCGGTAGGCGACGCGATAGTTGCCTACCGCCCGCACGGCATCGACCCGCAGCATCATCGACGGATGCGCGAGCTGCGAGCGGAAAAAGCGCAGTCGGCGAATCGCATTGGGCTCCGTTGCGGGCTTGAGCATGAAGAGCGGCGTGCCGTCACGCGACACGACCTGCGTCCACATGCCGACGCCCGCCACTTCCGGGTGCGCTTCCAGATAAGCGCGCTGCTTCGCGAGGCGCTCCGGTGCGGCGAAATCGCCCGCGTCGATACGCGCCGCGTACTTGCAGCCGCGTGCGGCGAGCGCCTCGATGCCCGCTTGCAACGCGCGCTCGATGCCGCCGTTCACCGGCATGCGCAGCACCTCGACGATGAGATTCGGCAAATCAGGCGCGACGATCGGCGGCGTGCTGCCGTCATCGACGATCAAAACGCGCACGGGCGAGCGTTCCTTGAACGATGCGAGCGTGCGCACCACATCATCCTGCCCGTTGTACGCGGGCATGAGCACGGCGACGTCGGTGAGCGTGTCGTGCGGCGTGGGCGCGAGGGAAGTAAGCGTCGTCATGGGCGCAGCTTGAGGCGGATGTAGTAGAGATTCACCGACGCGGCCGCAAGGTAGCCTGCCGCCAGCCCCACGAGCGGCCCGTACGCACCGATGCGCGCAATGGCAATGAGATTGACGGCGAACGCCACCGCGAGTGCGATGAGCCACTTCGCGAGCAGCACGAATTTCGCCTGATATTTGAGCACGACCAGGTTGCCGATCGCCTCGACGCCCGCCGGCACGGAGAGCCACACGCACCAGCGGAAGATCGAAATGGCGCCTTCGTAATTCGGCCCGAACACGCGTGTGATGATGAGATGTGCGAGCAGATCGAGCACGATCGCGCCCAGCGCCATCAGCGCGGCGGCCAACAGCATCAGCCGTTGCACGTTACGGCGCAGGCGCACCGCGTCGTGCACGCGATAGATGAACGCGGGTGCGATGGTCTGCGCGAGCATCAGGCCGAGCGCAATCCAGTTTTCGTTGATTTGCTGCGCCGCGGAATAGCGGCCGAGATCGGCGAACGAGATCGCGCGCTCCAGCATGAGCCGGTCCAGCTTCAGAAACAGATACATGCAGATGAGGCCAAGCCAGAACACGGTGCCCGCGCTCGCGAAGTGCCGCAGGAGCGCGGCATCGACCCGCCAGCCGAGCGTGCCGCCGTGGCGGCGCACGTAGTAGGCGAGGAGCACGGCGCCGATCGCGGCGGCCTCGAGCGCCCATAGCCACCCGAAGCGCGCCGGCGCCGCGGCTGTGCGCACGAGCAGAAAAACGAGGCCCGCTTTTACAAGCGCCGCCGCCATGCTCGTCAACAACTGCGGCTTGCTGTAGGTCATGCTTTGCAGCCACGAATTGATCACGCCGATGAACGGCTCGCGAAACAGCATCGTGACGGCGAGTCCCGCCAGCATCGCGCCGACGAGCGGATCGGTCGCGCCCGCCGCGATGCCCGCCCAGGTGGCGAGAAGCGCGAGCACGGACACGGCCATGCGCAGCGCGAATGCGCTGCCGAGCACGGTGCCCAGCTCCGCCGGGCTTCTCTGGACGATGGTGGGCACGAGAATTTCGGCCCCGCATACCCATGTGATGGGCGCAAGCACGAGCAAAAGGGTGTTCGCGTATTGCCATTTGCCGAATGCGTCGGGGCCGAAGTAGCGTGCAATGAGCCCCGCGACCGCGATCGCCACGACGATTTGCGTGACCCGCTCAAGGCCGAGCCAGACGATGTTCGCGACGGCCTTCGCGACGTCCTGATTCGCAACGCGCTTCAGCATGGGCGATGAGGCAGGAATCTTGCTGGTGCTCGTGCGGCGACGGCGGGCGTCGAGCCGGCCGCAGCGGCTGGCGACTGTGCGGCGAAGGAGCATCTAGGCATTAAAATGTGCGCGTGAAGCCGGTCGAAAAACGGCAATTATAAGTGGGAAGATTGGCGTGCCTTTACGTATGGTTGCGCCTTTGTGTCCGGTTGCGGTGCGAGTTCGTTCGCGGCAGGCTGTTCGCTGCACTCGCCGCAATCGCCCGTTTGCTTCCTTTTCCTTTCGCACTCATTGAGAGAGCCTATTCATGATTTCGCAATCCATCTTCAAGGCGTATGACATCCGCGGCGTCGTCGGCAAGACGCTCGATGAGGAGGTTGCACGTCTCGTCGGCCGCGCGTTCGGCAGCGAAGTGCGCGCGCAAGGCGGCGACGCCGTCGTCGTGGCGCGCGATGGCCGTTTGTCGGGCCCCTCGCTCGTCAAGGCGCTGGCCGACGGTCTGCGTGCAGCCGGCGTCGATGTCGTCGATATCGGCATGGTGCCGACTCCCGTCGGCTACTTCGCGGCAAGCGTGCCGCTCGCGCTTGCCGGCGGCGAGCGGTCCGTCGATTCATGCATCGTCGTCACCGGCAGTCACAACCCGCCCGATTACAACGGCTTCAAGATGGTGCTGCGCGGCGCGGCGATCTATGGCGAGCAGATCCAGGCACTTTATCGGCGCATCGCCGAGAACAACTTCAGC
>DASZGN010000444.1:0-5835 GCA_035938775.1 Trinickia sp. | reverse complement strand
CCGTGTTCAGCTTCGTCACCGCGGCGCTGACTGTCGATGGCGTCACGACCGAAGCGAGGTTGCCGCTCGCGGCGAGATCGATCGGGTTGCCGCTTGTCGTCAGCAATGCGGCTACCGCCGATGTCAGCGTCGTGACATTGGCGACCACGGCAGCGGTTGTGCCCGTGGGCAGCGTCGATACGACCGAGTACAGCATCGGGTTGATGCCCGAAGGATCGGAGGCGACGACGACGAAAGGCGCGGTGAGCCCGGTGAGCGATACCGAATAGTTGCCCGAGGCATCGCTCGTCGCGCTCGCGGTCGCGCCGTTAGCGTCGAGGACGGTCACGCTGGCCCCACTCACCGCGCTGCCCACCGCGACGGTCCCCGTCATTTGCGTCGGCGTGGCATTGCTGACGGGCGTGCCCGAATTCGATGGTGCCGTGCTCCCGCCACCGCCGCCACAACCGGCGAGAAGCGATAGCGCCAGTGCGGCCGCTGCCGTCAATGAAAGCCCCGTTTTGCATCGGCCTTGCTGAATTGTTGTTTGATTCATGGTCTTGTTAAGGCATGCATTGTTTTGATTGACGGCCGCGAATTTGGAGTCGGCTCGCTTACGGCATGTGATCTCGCCAGACACAGCAATCCCCGATCTCACGCCGCGAATTTCGCCGCGTGAGATGAATCACGAGAACACCTGGCTGGTTATCGGCAGCTTGCGTGCCTGGATAAAGCCCTCGACGCAAACAAGGTCGCGCTTTCCGTCAATCCGTCTGGCGCAGCACCTGGGCGACGACATCGAAGAGCTCGCCGATTTGTGCCTCGTCGATGATGAGCGGCGGTGAAAACGCCAGAATGTCGCCCGTATAGCGCGTGAGCACGCCTTTTCGATAGCAGTTGACGAAAACATCGTAGGCGCGTGCACCCGGCGCACCATCGCGCGGCTTCAATTCAACGCCGCCAATGAGCCCGAGATTGCGCACGTCGATCACATGCGGCTCGCCGCGCAGCTTGTGAATCGCCTCCTCGAACACCGGGGCGAGGCGCGCGGCGCGCGCGAACAGCTGCTCGCGCTCGTATAGATCGATCGTGGCGCAAGCAGCCGCCGTGGCGATCGGGTGTCCCGAGTACGTATAGCCGTGAAAGAGCTCGATGCCGTCAGCGGCACCGCCGACGATCGCATCGTGAATCGCGGCACTCGCCGCCACGGCGCCAAGCGGCGCGGCCGCGTTGTTCGTGCCTTTGGCCATCGTCAGCATGTCGGGCGTCACGCCGAAGAACTGCGCCCCGAACGGCGTGCCCAGGCGCCCCCAGCCCGTGATGACCTCGTCGAAGATCAGCAGGATGCCGTGCTTGTCGCAGATCTCGCGCAAGCGCGGCAAATAGCCTTGCGGCGGAATCAGCACGCCCGTCGAGCCGGCCACCGGCTCGACGATGACGGCTGCGATCGTCGATGCGTCGTGCAGTGCAACGAGCCGCTCCAGCTCGTCCGCCAAATGTGCGCCCCACGTGGGCTGTCCCTTCGAGAAGGCAGCCTCCTTCAGATTCAGCGTGTGGGATAGATGATCGACGGCCGGCAGCAGCGCGCCGGAATACGCCTTGCGATTCGGGGCGATGCCGCCTACCGAGATGCCGCCAAAGCCCACGCCGTGGTAGCCGCGCTCGCGGCCGATGAATCGCGTGCGCTGGCCCTCGCCTCGCACCCGATGGTAGGCGAGCGCTATTTTCAAGGCGGTATCGACCGCTTCCGATCCCGAATTGGTCAAGAAGATGTGCTTCAAGTCGCCGGGCGTATGACGCGCGATCTTCGTGGCCGCTTCGAACGCCCTCGGATGCCCCATCTGAAACGTAGGCGCGAAGTCCATCTCCTCGGCCTGCGCCTTGACCGCGGCGACGATCTCGTCGCGGCAATGGCCCGCGTTCACGCACCAAAGGCCGGCCGTGCCGTCGAGAATGCGGCGTCCGTCATGCGACGTGTAGTACATGCCCTTCGCGCTCGTCAGCAAGCGCGGCTCGCGCTTGAATTGCCGGTTGGCCGTAAACGGCATCCAGAACGCGGACAGATCGAGCGATTCGTCGTTTGCAGCGGGCGAGCTCATGGCAATTCCCCTCGGCGGTTCGGTTTTCTAGTCTAGGGGCCGTTGGGCGTTTTCAGCAATCCCGCGCACGTGTCCCTTCTCGTTGCGGCGCACTGCTCGCGCATCGAAGAGAACCTCGCGACGATCGGCCTACAGACGAGCGCGCGGCTCGCCTCTCACGCGGCAGCGAGTGGCAAGGAAGCGAGCCGCTCGAGCACGACCCGCTTCATCCGATCAGGAGCAGGAAGCTCGTCGAGCATCGCGGGCCACGTATCGCGGGCTGCGGAGACGGCCGCCTTCACCGCCGCCAGCGCGATGCGCTCTGCCACACCGGCTGCGCGCGCGAATGCCGCGTAATCGCCCAGCGTCTGCGCGCGTTGCAAGCGGTCGATCGCAACATTGGTGCCGTAGGAGGCGAAGCCCGGCAGGGCCGCCACGCTCACGATGTCGTATGCCGGGCTCAACTGCGGGCGCAAGCGGTCGGCGTACAGCACCGAGAAGTTCTTCAAGTGCGCGTCGCTGTTGCCGAGCAGCGTATTGACCGCCTGCCGCATGAAAAACTGCCTCAAGTCCAGCACGCCCTTCGGGCTCAGCCTCGCGATCAGCTTGAGAAAGAGTTGATAGTGCGACTCGTTACCGTACTTTGCGGCGGGCATGCGCGCGAGCGCTTGGCAGGCGTCCTCCGCATGAATGCGCTCGTTGCCGAGGCGGTCGTAGCGCTTCACCGCTAGAAAATAGCGCGCACTGCCGAGCGCTTCGGCGAGGCCGGGCGAGTCGATCGTCTCGATCGGCATCGGCTCGCATTCGGCCACTTCGACCCCCGCTGCACGCGCGAGCCGCATCGCGACGAACTCGTTGAAGATCTGCGAATCGTCGTTGCGCGCGGGCAGCTTGGCGATGAGGTCGGAGAGCTTCCCCTTGCCGGGCATCGTGTAGCGCTTGCCCGCCGCGATGGTCGACAAGGCGAGCTTGTTCTGAACGCCCGACACCGAAGCCGCGCCTTCCGTGGCGCCTTCGATGACGGCGACTTCAAGGTTGTCCGCGCCACCCGTCGCGCCAAATGCGCGAGCGTATTCGGGAATGTCGTGAGGGTCGGCCGGCGGCTTGACCACCACCGCGCCCGGCAGATCTTCGCCCGCGGCGGCGAGAATGCCGAAGTCGTCGCGGTCGTCGGGGTTATGACGCGTGAGCTCGAGCCGCTTGCGCAACTCGCCTTCGGGCAGCAGCCCCGCGAAAAAGGGCGGCAACTGACCGCCGTTATTGAACAACGCGGGGTGAAAGGCGTTGGCGAAGATCTGGGCGGCGATTTCCGGTAAGCCCGGAATCGCGAGCGAGAGACTGAGCGGCGGCTCGCCGCCGGCGGCGCGAAAGCGCTCGGACGGCACGAAACGGCAATTGCCCTCGAGTTCGCACAGATAGCCGCAGATCTGCCCGTGCAGATGGATTTCGAGGTAGCGCGGCCGCACCCCCGCACTCATGGGCCTTTCTCGGCAAAGAGCTCGGCTGCCGTCTTGGCAGTGCGATCGGGTCCGCTGCCCTTGCCGGCGAGCAGTTGGCGCACCGCTGCCAGTTGCTCACGCGGCACGAGCACCCACTCGGCGTCGAGCCCCGCCGCTACGGCGTCCAGCGTCGATGCTTTCGGGTCATGGCGCCCGGAGAGCGAAGCGCCCAGATTCTGGCGCGCCATTCCGACCAGTGGGGCAAGCGCGGCAACGGTCATGCCGCGCTGCTGGGCAAGGTCTTTTATTTGTTCGATGAATGACATGTCATTCGCTTCGAGGGGAAGAGCATCGCCCATCATACACCCCAAGTCGAAGAATCATCGAATGATAGATCATTCCAAGCTACCAAAAGGAATGCTCCATCATGCTCCAGAATGGTGACCTCTCCTCTGGTTCAGGACGCGCGCAATGCTCGCCGCGGCGATTACGGCGCTTCGAAGTCCGTGGACAAATCGGGCCTCGGGCTACGGCCGGGCTCTCCGCCCTCCTGACCGCCGTTTTCGAGCAACGCGGTCAACACATCGACCGTGCGTGCCGTCGCCCCCCGATGGCGGGCGGCGAACGCCGATGCGGCGGCACCCATCGCCACGCGCCGCGGCCTGTCGGCGAACAGATCGCCCAGCACGCGCGCCAGGTCGGCGGGGTCCCCGACCTGCACGGCGGCGCCTGCCGCTACCGCATCGGCCGTCGCCTGCGTAAAGTTGAATACATGCGGCCCGATCAGCACCGGCACACCCACCGCGCAGGCTTCGATCAGATTCTGCCCACCGAGCGGCAAAAGACTGCCGCCGATAAAGGCGACATCCGACGCCGCGTAATACGCGCCAAGCTCGCCCATCGAATCGCCGAGCAGCACCGTCACGTTCTCGGGCAGCGGCCCGCTCGCCGTGTGCGCGGCTGCCCCCGCGGCGAGCGTTCCCCCGCCCCACGCCGAACGCCTCACGCATCGCAAGCCACGCCGCTCGACGAGCGCCGCGACTTCGTCGAAACGTTGCGGATGGCGCGGCACGAGTATCAAGAGCGCGTCTTCGGTTGCGAGCGCCGCGAAGGCGTCGAGCACGAGCGCCTCCTCGCCTTCGCGCGTGCTTGCCGCCACCCACACCGGCCGCGCGCCGATTGCCGCGCGCCATGCGTGGCCGCGCGCCGCGAGCTCGGGCGGCGTCGCCATGTCGAACTTCAAATTGCCGAGCACGGCAACGTTGCGCGCACCAAGCGCGGTCAGCCGCTCGGCGTCGGACGGGCTTTGCGCAAGCACGCGCGCAAAGCCGCCGAACACGTCGCGCGTGGCCGTGCCGAAGCGCGACGCGCGCGCGAACGAACGGGCCGACATGCGCGCGTTCGTCAGCACGAGCGGCATGTCGGCGCGCCGGCATTCGTCGATGAGCGTCGGCCAGACCTCCGTCTCCATCACGATGCCGACCGACGGCCGCCATGCGCGCAAAAAGCGCCGCACGGCATGCGGCATGTCATAGGGCAGATAGCAGCGCAGCACGCGATCGCCGAAGAGCTGCACGCCCGTCGCGCGACCGCTCGGCGTCATGTGCGTGATGAGCACGCGCGCATCGGGCCGCGCCTTCATCAACGCGGCAATGAGCGGTTCGGCCGCGCGCGTCTCGCCCACCGACACCGCGTGCACCCAGATGAGTGGCGCGGTGTCTTCGGGCACGCGTCCGCGCGTGCGGCCAAAGCGCTCGCCGATGTGTTCCCGATACCCACGCTCGCGGCGCGAACGGATCAAAAGCCGCAGCACGGCGACAGGCGCTGCGATCCACCAGAGCGCGCGATAGAGCAACCTCAACATGCCGGGTCCATGTGGAGCGATTGGGTCGGAGGGGACATAGTGCGCATATGACACGTAAAGGACGTTGGGCACCTATAGCGCCGGGCGCGCATGAGCAACCGATGCGAGGAGAGGCCAAGCCCCGCGCAGCGGGACGAAGCGCGCACGCTCAAATCAGCGCCCGGCCTTTGAGCCGCTCGAGAACGCCGAGTGGCGCGCATTCGGGCTGGACCATCGCCCGCACCGGCAAGAAGAAAGTCTGCTCGAGCATGAACTGTCCGGCCATTGCCGCATGCGATGTCTGATCGGAAAAGCAGATCCATGCACTGCCGGGCGGAAAGGGCAACGTTTGTTGCGGACACGTCTTCTGATAGTCGAGATCGGCCTTCATGCCGTCGTGAAGATGCAGCATCAGATGGTCGTACTCGCTGCGCCGCGTCTTCGTGATGTTGAGCGTATTGAGCAGCCATGCCGCGCCGGGCAGTTGCGGCTTGAT
>DASZGN010000443.1:0-2422 GCA_035938775.1 Trinickia sp. | reverse complement strand
GTTTGCCATGGCGTCGTTTGCGGGCGTGCGTGGGGGAAGCGGCCGCGATGCGTCCCCTCGCGCCAACGTTCAGCCGAATATCGAGTGCATCTGCCAACATCTCGCGCTTTTCCGACGCACGCTGAGCGACCCCTTGAGCGGCGCATATGATGCGTCGCATCAGGCTTATCGGCCTTCCCGCCGAGGGCAGGCCTGCACAGCACTTCTTGAGCCGCGCCGTTTTGCCGAAGAGCGGCGCCCGTATCGAACGTACCGTCCGTCGCTCGATTTCCAGCTCATATGGCTAAACGCATCGCTATCCTGGTCTTCGACGCGTTTTCGCTCGTCGAAGTGAGTTCGGTCGCCGAAGTGTTCCGGCTCGCCGACGAACTCGAAGGCGAAAGCACACCCCCCGGGCACGACGGGTCGCAACCGCAACCCGGCGAGCCCGACCAGTCGCATGACCCCTACGAGATTGTCATCGTCTCCGGCAATGGCGGCAGCGTCGCGAGCAGCGGCTCGATGCGGGTGTGGTCGGAGAACATCGATGCCTATGCATCGACGGGTTTCGACGTGCTCTTTGTCGCCGGCGGCCCCGGCGCCGCACGCGTGAAGGAGGACGAATCGTTCCTGCGCCGGCTGCGGGTCGTGCTGCCGAAAACGCGCGTCGTGAAGGCCATCGCCGAAGGCTATTCGATCCTTGCCGCCGCCAACGCGAGCGCGGGCGCCGAGCGCATCGGCACGAGCGCGCCGAGCGTGCCGCTCGCGGTCGGCGCCGCTCGCTCCGCACCGCTTGCCGAGCAGCCCGTCGCGCTCGACGATCCGCTCGGGCCGGTCGCGGCCGCGCTATCCGTCGTGAAGCGCGACCGGGGTCCCACCGCCGCGCGGGAAATCTCCGAACGCTCGATGCCGGGCGCCTGGCGTCGGCTCGGCGCCGTGCTGGGCGAACTCGACGAAGGCGGCGCGCGCGAGAAAATCAACGCGGCCGCCCGCTGGATCCGCGAGAACTACGGCCGGCCGATCTCGGTCGCGAAAGCCGCCCAGGTCGCGGCAATGAGCGAGCGCAGCTTCTTGCGCCGCTTCAAATCGCAGATGGGGCTCACGCCCTCGGAGTACCTGCTGCGCGCGCGGCTCGATGCAAGCTGCTTGCTGCTTGTGGCCACCGATCTGCCGGTGGACAAGATCGCGCGCCGCTGTGGAGTGGGCAGCGGCGACGGGCTCGCCAAGATTTTCCGCAAGCGCTTGTCGATTTCGCCGACCGAATACCGGGTGACCGAGAGGCGCCGCTCGAACGAGCGGTGACGCCCCGAAGGAAGTCCCCGCCCCGAAGGAAGTCCCTTTGGGGGATTGGGGGATTGGGCGATTGGGCGATTGGGGGGCGTCGGCCGCGCGTCACACGGCAAGCCCGCTCGGCAGCGCGCTGATGCGCTTCACCTCGCGCGATTCGAGCCAGCTCGGCGAGCGCGCGCAATAAAGCACCATCGGCAGCGCATCCTCGCCCCAGAAAAGCTGGTCGTTGAGCCGGAACGTCGGCACGCCGAACACGCCCAAGTCGACCGCGCTCTTGATGTTGGCGGCAAGCCGCGCCTTCGTGTCCTCGCTCTCGATCAGGCGTTCGCCGTCCGGCACGCCCAATAGCTGGCACAGGTCGGCAAAACCTTCCGGCGTCGACGGATCGCGCCCGTCGCGCCAGATGAAGCGAAAAATCGCGGAGGTCGTCGGGAGATCGGCCTCGATCGCCACGGCAAGCAAGAGCGGCTTGGTCGAATCGAACGGATGCGAGGGAGGCATCTTGAACGGAATGCCGAGCTGCTCCGCGCGAAAGAGCGCGTGCCGGTACGTGAAGAGGCGCTTTTGCGGCACGTCGCCGGGCGGGCGCTGTCCCCAATGCCGGTAGAGCGCATACACGGAGACTGGCACGAGCGCGAAGGGCATGCTCGGCCATTTCTCTTGCTGCTCGAGCAACAGGTACGAGAACGGCGACACGAAATCGTAAAACCATTGCGGCGCGGCCGCGTCAATGGCTTGGGTCATGGGAATCTCCCGCTGTCTCGGGTTGCTTGGCAAGGTGGACTGCCGCGGTCCGTTGATGGCGCCGCCGCAGGAAGCATCGCTCTTTCACGCATCTTACGCGCCACTCGGCTGCGCATGCGCGTGCTCTTGCGCTCGGGTGACGGGCGCGCGCTCGCTGGCGAGCCGCGCGCGCACGAAGTTGATATGTTCGCGCAGCACGTAGAACTGATCCGCGTAGGAAAGCGGCATTTTCATCCGATTCACGGCGTCCTCGATGCCGTCGAGCTTCTCGACGAGTGCTGCACGCTCGCCCTCCGACAAGTCGTTCATCGCGCCGCGCTCGATCGCGATGAGCGCGCCATACCAGCGGTAAATGCGCGACTTCACTCGCCACGCATACAGCGACGGCACGAGCCGCAAACCGGGAATC
>DASZGN010000442.1:0-11635 GCA_035938775.1 Trinickia sp. | reverse complement strand
GTTCGGCAGCGCGGTGAGCGCGACAAAGCGCGACTGACGATAGTCGGCGAGCGCGCCGAACCATGACGCGAGCACGCCGGCGCTCTTTAACGTGGCGTCGTCGGGCGATGCGGGCAGGACGAACGGCAGACGCAAGCGGCCCCCGTCGCGCCGATCGAAGAACGGCGCGGGCAGCAGAGCGAGATCATCGGGCAGCTTGATCGACGAAGTGTCAAGGATGACTTCGCTCGTCGGACTGATATCGGCCCAAAGCGCGGAGCTGTCGGGGTCCTCGCAATGGTCGATCGCGTAATGCGCGATCAACTGGAGATTGAGTTGATTGAAGTCGGTGAAGAAACGCGGATCGAGCGCGATGTCCTGCGTGACCATCTGGCCGGCATGCTCGCGATCGAACGGTACGGTCGCGATGGCTTCGCCGTTGATCGAAATTTTCAGGTGCGAGAGCCCGAAGACAAGCGCCGGCGAATACGTGTAGCGCAGGCGCAGTCGCGCCGCTGTCACGACACGGTCCAGCCGCACACCGAGGTTGACGGTGCGCGTGTCGTCGAGGCCGCGCAGATGCAGCGGTTGATATGCCCCGAGCTGCGCGAAAGGCAACGCGAGCGTCGACGCGGCGGCCGGGGCCGACTGAGCGCCGGGCAAAGACGGGCTGAGCGGCGCCGCCTGAAGTGAGGCGGTACATAGTGTGCCGACGAGCGCGGCGAGCCCTAGACAGAACGACACGACATGTTTCATTGACGACTCGTTTTAATGCCGGTTGCTGCTTTGTCCCCTTCGACAGTCCCGCCTGCGAGACTTCGCGGGAACGAAGGGGTTACAACGTGAATGCGCGCCTGCCTTTTGATCGTTATATACGACAAATTGCTCGATAACTTGACGTGGGACAAACATCAAAGGAATCCGGCATGCGATCGACGGGGACTCCTGACGGTCGCGAAGCGGCTTCGAAGGCCGGAGGCGGAATCTTCCAGAGCCCGCCTGCCGTGGAAACGGCGAGGCCGCGCCGTCGAGCAGGGCGTCTTTTTTTGGCCTGTAGCCGTATGCGCAGCCCGCGAGAATAGCAGATTTTTGTGACAAACTGCCCTAACCTTCCAATCCTTTGAATAGCGGCGATACGAGCACTTCGCCGCCGAAAACACGTGCCATGAGCCATCGGACGGATTCTTCGCCCACACCTCCCGTACCGACCAATCGCAGCGGCGTGCTGCGCGCCTGGTTTGCGCTGCGGCACTCGTGCGACGGCATTGCCGCCACGTTGCGCTCGGAGAGTGCGTTTCGCCAAGAGGCGGCGTTCGCGCTAATGCTTATTCCCGGCGCGTTCTTTATACCGGTCGAGCCGGTCGAACGGGTTATGTTGATCGCTTCGGTACTGCTGGTGCTGCTGGTGGAGTTGCTGAATTCAGCGATCGAGGCGGTTGTTGACCGAATCTCCCTCGACCGGCACGAGCTGTCGCGGCGGGCGAAGGACTGCGGCAGCGCCGCAGTGATGATGGCGCTCATCATCTGCGCAGTGACATGGGGCGTGCTGTGCGGCCCGCTTGCCGCGCATTGGCTGCTGCGACATTTCTAAGCGTCCGATGAATAAGCAAGGAGCTCTTTATTCTTAAGTGCCAAGCGAATTGTCCATAGCCCCCGCAAACATAATCCTCTGATCCCAGCCGGTCATATTTGCTTGTTACAGCCTGATGAAAAAATTGCCGGTTTTGTTTTTTTTCGACAGGCACATTGGAAAGGGTTGCTTTCGTTTTCGGCGCTTCATAGAATAAGCCCCGCTGGCTGTTACAACTTGTAACGTCTCGTATCAAAAGCCAGCAACCGGACGAGAAGATCTCGCCCCGGCGATAAGAATTACACGGTAGTTGTTACCGGAGACGTTTAACGGGGCTTCGGGAACGTGACAAATGGACCGCAGCAGACAAACGCTGGACTCTATCCGCGAAATTAATCTGTCGTACATCATGCTTGCTCAGCGGATGCTGCGCGAGGACAAGCCCGTTGGCATGTTCCGCCTGGGCTTGTCGTCTGAACTGGCCGACTTGCTAGCCGGGTTGACGCTCGCGCAAAGCGTCAAGCTTGCCGCTTCCGACCAGCTTTTGTGCTTATTCCGTTTCAACGACCATGGCATGTTGTCGGCATTGACGCACACCGCGAAGAATGCCGATGTCGCCGCCACGCATACCGCCATTCTCCTGGCGGGCCAGCCCACTGCGCAATTCGCTTGAAGGGGCTCACGCCATGAGCTCAAAAAAGAGCCTCACCCAGGACGCTCAGGATGTCTTTCGCGCCATCGCGCTGATCGAACTGGGCGCCCGCATGCAGGTGCTCGAAAGCGAGTTGACGCTCTCGCGCGACCGCATGATCCGTCTTTACCGCGAAATCAAGGGCACATCGCCGCCCAAGGGCATGCTGCCTTTCTCCGCGGACTGGTACATGACGTGGCTCGCGAACATTCACGCGTCGCTCTTCTACAACACGTATGTGTTCTTGAAGATCGAAGCCGGGTGCTCGCATCTCGACGCGCTTACGAAGGGCTATCGCCTCTACCTCGAACACTGCAAGCACAGCGAGAGCGAGCCCATCCTCGACCTCACGCGCGCCTGGACGCTCGTGCGCTTCTTCGATGCGGACATGCTGCAGCTCACGCGGTGCTGCCGCTGCAGCGGCAAGTTCGTCGCCCACAAGCACGAGCCGCAGCACAGCATGGTCTGCGGTGCCTGCCAACCGCCCTCGCGCGCCGGGAAAACCAAAAAAGCGGCTGCGCTCAAAAAGCCGATCGACGCAATCGAGTCGGCAAGCGACGCGCGCGCCGCTTGAAATCCACGTCCGCGGCGGCCACTGCAAGCGCAACTGACGGAAAGTGTCGCGCTGGTGGTGCCTCGTTCAGTGCGCGGACGTTTGCCTAAGCGATTCGGCGGGTGGCTCTGCCGGTTCTCTCCGTGGACGCTTGCCCCGCTCGGGATCAGGCTTGCCTCAACTCCACGAATCCTGATTCTTCGGCAGCGAATGGGCAGGGTCGATGACCTCGATCGTATCGTCCGCATCCAGGTGATCGACATAAAGCACGAGATTGACGCCCGATTCCGTCAACGCCGAGCGAAAGAGAATGCCCTTCGCACCCGCGGCGATAGCCTCGTCACCCAGCACCCAGCTCGGCGGCTCGATGCGCTCGCCGAACCAGCAGGCGCGCCAGTCGCAGAAAAACGCCTCCCATAGCGGCGGCCATGCGCCGCTGCGATAGCCGAGCGTGAAATCGACGATCGGCCCCACACTCACGCGATAGCTGACGAGCGTGCCCGGCGGCAGCAACGTCGAAACCTGCTTGTATTCGCTTACCGCGGTGTGGACATCGAGCGCCAGATAAAGCGCATTGACGCCGATGCGGTTCGCGCGTCCGCCATGCAGGCCCGCGCCCGCGCCGCTCAGGGGCGCGACGGCCCACTTCGGCACATGCATTCGATAAGCGAGCGTGTCGTTCAGTGTCGTGAAAATCATCCCGCCGCGCCCGCCTCGAGTGAAGCGATATAGCGCAGGACATCGTCTGTGCGCCCATCCGATACCAGCTGCTCGGCCGTCTTGTACCCGAACACGGACAACGGTTCGTTGCGATACCAGAAGAGCGCGTGGGTCACGTCGCCCGATGCATCTGTCGCCGCGCAGATGACGCGCAGCGCCTCGCGCAGAAAACGCTGCACGCTTTCCGACGCGGGCATGCGGCTCAATGTATTGCGATGCACATGAGCCTGGTTCGCAAGCGTCTGCAAATCGATATGCAGCGCCTCCGAAAAACGCCGCGCAGAGACGATCGGCGCCGGAAACTCCGGGTCGCGCAAAGAGTTAATGAAGTGCTCGAAGCTCGCGCTTCCAGCAACGTCGCGGACGGCCGCCGTCGGGCTCATGCTTTCCTCGCATCATTTGTGCACATATTGTGCATAGTTATAGCACAGATGGAGGAGGGTTGCCAACTTTCGCCCGTGCCGTCGGGCCAGCCCGCTGCCGCGAGCCGAACGAACGGCACCTCACTCACTGTTTCGCGACTTGCGGCGCCTCCTGCGCTTTCATATCGCCCCAGCCGCCGCCAAGCGCGCGAATCAGGCTGACGGTCGCGACCGCTTGCGAGCCCGCAAGCTGACTGGCCTGACGTTGCGCAACAAGTACCGTGCGCTCGCTATCGAGCACATCGAGATAGTTGACCTGCCCTTCCCGATACTGCGTCTCCGACAAGTGTTCGGCGCGCTCGGCGGCGTTGACCGCATCGGTTTGCGCGCGAATCTGGTCGTCGAGCAAACGCAAATCGGCGAGGCTGTCCTCGACCTCGCGGAATGCCTTGAGCACCTGCGAGCGATACGACGAAACGTCCTCGTCGTATTGCGCGCGTGCCTCGGCGAGCTGCGCGGAGCGGCGTCCGCCATCGAAAAGGGGCAGCGTCAATGCCGTGCCCGCAAACGGCCCGAGCAGGAACGCGCGGCTCGACCACTTGAAAAGCTCGCTCAACCCTGCGGCCTCATAACCGAACGCACCGGTTATGTCGAGCCTCGGAAAAAACGCCGATTTCGCCAGCCCCACGCGCGAATTCGCCGCTGCCATCGCGCGCTCGGCCGCCGCGATGTCGGGGCGGCGTTCGAGCAACGCCGACGGCAGGCCCGGCGGCACGCGCGCCACCACAGGCACGAGCGGCTGCTGAGCGAACGAGAAGTCGGCCGGTGCCTTGCCCAGCAAAAGGGCAAGGCTGTGCTCGGCAGCCGCACGTTGCCGCGCGACGCCCACGGCATCGGCGCGCGCCGTCGCGAGCGAATTTTTCGCCTGCGCCAAATCGAGCTCGCTCACCTCGCCCTCGTCGAAACGATGCTGGACGAGCTTCACGCCTTCCTCGCGCACCGCCACCGTGCGACGATAAATGTCTTGCTCGGTGTCGAGTTCGCGCAGCGCAAAGTAATTGGCCGCGACATCCGCCTGCAACGCCAGTTGCACCGACCGGTAGAGCGCCTCGCTTTGCTGCGAATCGGCACGCGTCGCGGCCACGTTCGAGCTCACGCGCCCGAACAAGTCCGCCTCGTATGAGGCGGTCGCTTGCGCTCGCCATAGGGTCACCGGCGGCACGTTGGCATTTTGAGACAGCCCCTGCGAAGCGGGCGATACACGCTCGCGCGTCGGCCCAAAGCCCGCATCGATTTCCGGGAACCACGCCGAGCGCGCAGCGTCAAGCGCCGCGCGAGACTGCCGCACGCGCGCGGCGGCCGCCTGCAAATCCGGGTTCGCGGCGAGCGCTTCGCTCTCCAGCTTGTTCAACGTCTCGTCGCCGAAGATCGTCCACCATTGGCCGCGCGGCAGGGCGTCCGAAGGCTGCGCCGCCTCCCAGGTACCCGCCTCTTGGGCTGTCATGGCCGTCGTCGGCGCTTCCTTGAATGCGGCAGGCGTATCGATTTGCGGCCGCTTGTAGGCGGGCCCCACCGAGCACGCCGCCAAGAGTGCCATCAGGAGTCCCCCCGCCAACGCACGCCGCGCCCTATGCATCGCGCCGGTTGCCGTTTTTCTTTGCTTCATTTGTTCTCCTAAACTTCTACGTCCATTGCGCTCAGCGCATGGACTGCCGGCTTGTCTTCCGATTCGCCGGTGGAATCTTTGTTCGCGACATGGATCTTCCCGCCTGCAAGCGTGCGCAACACGACGTAGAAGACCGGCGTGAGCATGAGACCGAAGAACGTCACGCCGAGCATCCCGAAGAACACGGCAACGCCCATCGCGTGGCGCATTTCGGAGCCGGCCCCGGAGGACAGCACGAGCGGCACGACACCCATGATGAACGCGATCGACGTCATCAGAATCGGACGCAGCCGCAGCCGGCTCGCCTCGATCGCCGCGGCCATCGGCGTGCGGCCGTCATGCTCCAGTTCGCGTGCGAACTCGACAATCAGAATCGCATTCTTCGACGCAAGCCCCACGAGCACCATCAAGCCGATCTGCGTGAAGATGTTGTTGTCGCCTTGCAGCAGCCACACACCCGTCAACGCCGACAGCACGCCCATCGGCACGATCAGAATGACCGCGAGCGGCAACGAGAGGCTCTCGTAGAGCGCGGCAAGCACGAGGAACACGAGCAGCACGCTGATCGGGAACACCCACAATGCCGAGTTGCCGGCCAGCACCTGCTGATACGTGAGGTCGGTCCATTCGAACTTCACGCCGCGCGGCAGCGTCTCTTTCGCAATGCGCTCCACCGCGGCCTGCGCTTGCCCCGATGAAAAACCAGGCGCCGGGCCGCCGTTGATGTCGGCCGCCGTGTAGTTGTTGTAGCGCACGACCGATTCGGGGCCGAACGTCGGCGTGACCGTCACGAGCGACGACAGCGGCACCATCTCGCCCGCGGTATTGCGCGTCTTCAACTGCAAGATGTCGTCGGGGTGCGCGCGGAACGGCGCATCGGCTTGCACGCGCACTTGATAGACGCGGCCGAAGCGGTTGAAGTCGTTGACATAGAGCGAGCCGAGATAGACCTGCATCGTGTCGAAGACGTCCGTCACCGGCACGCCCAGCTGTTTCGCCTTCACGCGATCGAGATCGACATTCAGTTGCGGCACGTTGATCTGGTAGTTCGTGAACACTCGCCCGAGCTCAGGCGCATCATGCGCACGCTTGATGAACGCTTGCGTCGCTTCGTGCAGTTGCGAGTATCCGAGCGCGCCGCGGTCCTCGATCTGCAGCTTGAAGCCGCCGAGCGTGCCGAGTCCGATCACTGGAGGCGGCGGGAACACGGCGATGAATGCGCCCTTCAGACCGCCATACTGCTTATTGAGCGCACCGGCAATCGCGGCGGCCGACATCGCGCTCGAGGTGCGCTCCTTGAACGGCTTCAACGCGATGAACACGATGCCCGCGCTCGAACTGTTCGCATAGCCGTTCACCGACAAACCCGGGAACTGCACCGCGTGATCGACGCCGGGCTGCTTCATCGCGATCTCGCCCATCTGACGGATAACCTTCTCCGTGCGATCGAGCGCGGCACCGTTCGGCAGTTGGGTGATCGCGACCAGATACTCCTTGTCCTGCGCGGGCACGAAGCCGCCGGGCACGATGCGGGTGACGAGCACCGTCGCGTCGAGGAGCACGACATACACGCCGAGCATCAGCGACTTGCGGCCGAGCACGCCGGCCACGCCACGGCCATAAGCCGTCGAGCCGCGCTTGAAAACCGAGTTGAACCGTTTGAAAAAGCCGCCGAACACGCGGTTCATCGCGCGCGTCGCCCAATCCTCCGGCACGTCGTGCCCGCGCAGCAAGATCGCGCAGAGTGCCGGCGAGAGCGTGAGCGAGTTGAATGCCGAGATCACGGTCGAGATCGCGATGGTCATCGCGAACTGCTTGTAGAACTGACCCGTGAGGCCGCTTGTGAACGCGAGCGGCACGAACACCGCAACGAGCGTGAGCGCGATGGCGATGATCGGCCCGCTTACCTCTTGCATCGCCCGGTAAGTTGCCGCGCGCGCAGTGAGGCCCGCGGCGATGTTGCGCTCGACGTTCTCGACAACGACGATCGCATCGTCGACGACGATCCCGATCGCGAGCACCATCCCGAACAGCGACAACGCATTGATCGAATAGCCGAAAGCAAGCAGCAGCGAGAATGTACCGACGATCGACACCGGCACGGCGACGAGCGGAATGATCGACGCACGCCAGGTCTGCAGAAAGACGATCACGACGATGACGACAAGCACAATCGCTTCGAGCAGCGTATGGATGACGGCTTCGATGCTCGCGCGCACGAACTGCGTCGGGTCGTAGACGATGTGGTAATTGATGCCCGCGGGGAAGTCCTTCTCGAGCTCCGCCATGTCCTTGCGGACTTCATCGGAGATCGCGAGCGAGTTCGCACCCGGCTGCTGCCTGATCACGAGCGCAACGGCGGGTTTGTTGTCGAGCAGCGAGCGCAGCCCGTATTCCGATGCCGCGAGCTCGACGCGCCCTAGATCGCGCAAGTACGTGACTCCGCCATCGGGCGCCGTTTTCACGACAATCTCGCCGAACTGCGCTTCGGTCTGCAAGCGGCCTTGCGCATTCACCGAGAGTTGCAGCGGCACGTCCGGCGACGAGGGCGAGGCGCCGATCACGCCGGCGGCCACCTGCACGTTCTGCTCGCGAATCGCCTTGACGACGTCAGTCGCCGTCAAGCCCCGCTCGGCCACCTTGTGCGGATCGAGCCACACACGCATCGAGTAATCGCCCGCGCCCCACAACTGCACATCCCCCACACCGGCGATCCGCTCGAGACGATCCTTTACGTTGATCAGCGCGTAGTTGCGCAGATAGGTGATGTTGTAGCGATTGCTCGGTGAGTCCAAGTGGACGACCATCGTGAGCGTCGGCGAGCTTTTGATCGTCGTGATGCCAAGGCGCTGCACATCTTCGGGCAGACGCGGCAGCGCTTGCGACACGCGGTTTTGCACGAGCTGCTGCGCCTTGTCGGGATCGGTGCCGAGCTTGAACGTCACGGTGAGCGTCATGTTGCCGTCGCTATTCGCTTGCGACTGCATGTAGAGCATGTCTTCGACGCCGTTGATCTGCTCTTCGAGCGGCGAGGCCACCGTCTCGGCGATCACCTTCGGGTTCGCGCCCGGATACTGCGCATGCACGACGACCGAAGGCGGCACCACCTCGGGATACTCGGAGATCGGCAGCTGGAACAGCGCAATCACGCCCGCCAGCAACACCAGGACCGACAGCACGCCCGCAAAGATCGGCCTGTCGATGAAGAATTTGGAAATATTCATGTCGCGTTCTGAGTGATGGAGCGCTTCGCTAAAGAAGCGGCGCCTCAGGAATTCGTCGATTTCGCCGCGCTCGATGCGGCCGGGCTTTCGCTCGCCTGACTCTGGCCCTCGTCATCGCCGCCCGTCATCGGCACCAGATGCACGCCCACCGCGTCGCCGGGCCGCACGCGCTGGATGCCGTTCACGACGATGCGCTCGCCTTGATGCAAGCCCGACGTGATCACGCGCAAGTTGCCGTGCGCGGCGCCGAGCGCAACCTCGCGGTAGGCGGCGTGGCCTTGGCCGTCGACCACGAACACGAATTTCTTGTCCTGATCGGTGCCGATGGCGGCCTCGTCGATGAGCAGCGCGGCATGCGGGTCGCCTCCGCCCACCTTGATGCGCGCGTAGAGCCCCGGCACGAGTGCGCCGTCGGCGTTGTCGAAGCTCGCGCGCACGCGGATCGTCCCCGACGACGTATCGAGCCGGTTGTCGACCGATGCAATCTTGCCGGTGCGCGAGTAGCCCGTTTCGTTGGCAAGGCCGAGCTGCACCGGCACGTGCTCACCGTTTCGCGCGCGGCCGATGTATTGCAGATAGGTCTGCTCGTCGACATCGAACGATGCGTAGATCGGCGACACGGAGACGAGCGTGGTGAGCGGCGCCGCGTTCGCGCCGGCCGACACCACGTTGCCGAGCGTGATTTCGGCGCGCGACACGCGGCCCGACACGGGAGCGACGATAGTCGTATAGCCCAGATTGATGCGAGCGGCTTCGAGCGCGGCCTGTGCGGCCTTGACGTTGGCGAGCGCCTCTTGCGCCGCGTTCTGCTTTTCGTCGTAGTCGCGCTTGGCAATCGCGTTATCGGTGATGAGACGCTGCGCGCGCTGCCAATCGGTTTGCGCATAGCCGTCGCGCGCCTTCGCCGCCGCGAGTTGCGCTTCCGCGCGGCTCACTTCCGCGGCGTACGGGCGCGGATCGATGACGAACAGCACGTCACCCTTTTTCACGAGCGCGCCGTCCTTGAAGTTCACGGAAACGATCGTGCCGGAAACCTGCGGACGCACGTCGACTTTTTCGACGGCCTGCAGCCGGCCTGAGTAGCTCTGCCAATCCGTGACAGTCTTCTCGAGCACGGTGGCCACATCGACCTGCGCCGCCATCGGCGCGGCTTTGGCGGGTGCGCTCGCGTTCACGCGCATCGCGCCGAACGCGCCGATGCCGGCCATCACCACGACGGCAAGCGACGCGTAGGCGATGCGAGTACGGAAAAAGGGCAGCTTGGACATATGAGACCTCCGGTAGGGCTTTTTGTAGAACTTCTTGTATGTCGTTTTGAATCAGGAATTCAGGGCGCAGTGACTGCGGCGCGCGGCTCAAGCCGGCTCTGAAAGAAGCGCACGGCGTCTTGCAACGCCTGGCGCTCCGTCGCCATTTGCGCGTGCGATGCGCTTGGATAGCGCACGACCTGTACGGGCACGCCCGCGCCGATCAGCCGCGCGGCGTACTTTTCTGCCTCGGTGTGCAGCACGTCGTTTTGCGCGGTGGCGATAAAAGTGGAAGGCAGGCCCGCGAGACGCATCGAATCCAGCGGCGCCGCGTAGGGATGCATGCGCTGTGCGGCCTGCGGCAGATAAGCCCGATAGCTCGCCGCGCACTCGCTCGCCGAGATGTCGGACGCGATACGCCGCTCGTCGGCGAGGCACGTCATGCTCGGATCGAGCATCGGACTGAACAGGGCCTGCGCATCGATGCGCACGTCGCCGCGATCGCGCGCCACGAACGCGAGGCCGTTCGCGATGTGACCGCCCGCGCAATGCCCCGCCAGGAAAAGGCGCTTGCCGTTGCCGCCGAACTCGCGTGCCGCGCCCTCGGCCCAACGCGCCGCGCGATAAGCGTCTTCGAGCGCCGCCGGAAACGGATGCGCCGGCGCCAGCGAATAGCCCACGGACACCACCAGAGCCGATAAGTGCTCGGCAAAATGGCGCGCAGCCGGATCGGCATCGTCTAGCGAGCCGCGCACGAATGCGCCACCATGAAAATAGAGCAGCACCGACAATGCGCGAGGCCCGGCGCGACGATACAGTCGCAACCCCATCTTGCGTTCATATCCCGCGATCCGAACATCGTCCACTTGCAGAAGACGCGCGGCCGACGGAGCGTTATCCGAGGGACTCAAGTGGTTCGTGGTTGGCATTTGATTGACGGCGCGAACACAGTCCATTTTTCATAGTGAATGGCATTGTGTGTTCGGCAAAAATTGAAATAAATGCCTATAATCCAGCTACACAATTCGCCGCTTCCGAACAATCGACGTTGCCAGCCCGCCCGTTCGGGGCGCAAACAGTGTGTTATCCCCGGAGAATCATGATGGATCGGCTTCAGGCCATGCAGGTCTTCACTCGCGTGGTTGACACAAACAGCTTCACGAAGGCCGCGGAAACGCTCGATTTACCGCGCGCCTCCGTCACGACGATCATTCAGAACCTCGAGGCTTATCTCGGGGTGCGCCTGATGCACCGTACGACGCGGCGCCTGAGCCTTACGCCCGACGGCGCGGCGTACTACGAGCGCTGCGTGCGCATTCTGTCGGATGTCGAGGAAACGGAAACCACCCTGCAATCAGGCAGCAAGAAGCCGCACGGCAAGCTTCGTATCGACATGCCCGGCGCGATCGGGCGCACGATCGTTATTCCCAAGCTCGCCGCGTTTCACTCGCGCTACCCGGACATCGATTTGCAACTGGGCCTTTCCGACAGGCCGGTGGACCTGCTCCAGGAAGGCGTCGATTGCGTGATTCGTGTCGGCGCGCTAGAGGATTCGTCGCTCGTTGCACGCCGCATCGGGTTGTTCGAATGCGTCACGTGCGCGTCGCCCCAGTACCTCGCGAG
>DASZGN010000441.1:0-5391 GCA_035938775.1 Trinickia sp. | reverse complement strand
CGCCTCGACATCGACCCAGTTCGGCACGCAGACCGCATTCGACGCATCGACGCCCAAGCCGACGAGCCGCGCCACCATCTTCTCGGAGATCGTCGACACGACATCGAACCGCCGCAGCACCGAGCGCTCGATCGCGTGCGCGAAGCGCGCCGCACGCGCACTCTCGAGCAGCCCCAGCTCGAACGCAGCATCGACCTCGAAGTCCTGCATGTGCAGCCACGCCTTTGCGCCCGTCGCGCGCGCAAGCGCCCACGCAGCCGGCGCGCAAAGCAAAGTCGGCGCGACGGCCATCACCGCGTCGGGCCGCCACGGTAGTTGCCGCGCAAGCGGCGCCAGCGAAGAAAGCGCGAATGACGCGAGGTGCACGAGACGCGCCGCGCCGCCCGGTCGCGCCGGCACCCACAGCGGCGCGCGCCAGACGGTCACGCCGCGCAGCGTCTCGCGCCGATAGCGCCTCGACGAGAAGCCATCGGCAACACGCCATTCGGGGTAGTACGGCGGCGCGCATACGACGCGCACGTCATGGCCTCGCGCGGCGAGCGCTTCGGCCATCTCGGCGGTGTATTTGCCTGTGCCCGTCAGCTCGGGCGCGTAATTGAGCCCGTAGACGACGAGTCTCATTGCCGTATGCCGCTCGCCTGCGACGGGGCCTCGCCGCCCGTCGGGCCGACGCGGATCAGCAACATCGTCGCGCAGCCGCGCGCGATGTTGGCCGCCGCCGAGAGCGGATCGAAGCACGAGACGCGCTCCATGCAGTGCCGCGCCGTCTCCTCGACATCGGCGAACCGCTGCGTCGCCGCGATGAGGGTACCCGTGAGCGCCTGCACGTCGCCGCTCGGATACGCATAGCCCGTCACGCCTTCGACGACAAGCTCGGGCACGCAGCCGCAACGATCGCTGACGACGGCCGGGCAGCCGTGGCTCAACGCCTCGTTGACGACGAGCCCCCACGGTTCGCTGAAGCTCGGCAGCACGAGACAGCTCGCGCCGAAGTACTCGCGCGAGAGCGGCTCGTCTTGCAGACTGCCCGTGAAATGCACGGCATCGCGCACGCCGAGCACATCGACCGCCGCTTGCAGCGCATCGTGCATCGGGCCCGTTCCGACAATGCGCAGCGTGGCGCGCGGCAAGAGCTTGCGCACCTGCGCGAAGGCCACGAGCAGCGTGCGAACGCCCTTTTCTTCCGACAGCCGCCCGACGTAGAGGAGCACAGGCTCACCGCCGCGTCGATGCGCAATGCGCTCGCGGAGCGCGAGCTCGCCCGAATAGGAACGCGGCAGCGCCGCGGCCTGGCAAGGGATGAAGATCTTTTCCTGCTTCGCGCCAAGCGACATCAGATACTCGCGGCTGCGTTCGCCGAAGCCGAAGTATCCATCGCAAAGCGCAAAGAAGAGGCGCTTGGACACCGACGTCATGAGCCGGCGCGGCCGGTCGAACGCGGTCGAATCGCAAAACACGGCCCGGCGCTTGCGCGTCACGATGCACGCCGCGAGCATCGCCCAGTACTCGGGCCGGTGATATCCGGGCAGCACGATCAGACCGGATTTCGACTTGAGCACTTCCCACGTGAGCCGCCCGATCATTTTCCACCTGGGCACGTCCTCGTAGCAGCCCTCGAAGAGCTTGTGCATCGGATAGTTATGAAACGAGTAATCCACATCAGAGAAGCCGACGCGGCCCGCTTCGGTGTCGGCGATCTGCACCACCGAATAGCTGATCGAGCCCGACTTTGACAAGTTATCGAGCGCCGAAAACACCGCACCCTTGTGGCGCGACCACACGACGTTATGAAAGATCGTCACTGAGGCATTCATGTTCAAGTCATCCGTTCGAAGTGATTTCGATCCGTTGAATATCGTGCAGCGAACTCCTCGTAAGTCCTACCGATGCCTTCCTCCAAATCTATTGCCGCATGCCAGCCCATGTTTGCGAGCCTGGAGACGTCGAGCAACTTTTGCGGCGTGCCGTCGGGCTTCGACGTGTCGAATACCAGCTTGCCTTCATAGCCGACGATGCGTGCGATACGTTCGGCAAGCTCGCGTATCGACAAGTCGTGGCCGACGCCCACGTTGAACAGGCCCGTGTCCACACCGCGCTCCAGCACAAAGCGAGTCGCGGCCGCGAGGTCGTCGACGTGCAGGAACTCGCGACGCGGCGCGCCGGTGCCCCAGACCGTCAACGTCGGCGCACGCGCGAGCCTTGCCTCGTGCGCCTTTCTGATCAGCGCGGGCAGCACGTGGCTGCCGTGAAGGTTGTAGTTGTCGTTGGGACCGTACAGGTTCGTCGGCATCAGCGACACATAGCGCGTGCCGTACTGCCGGTTGTACGCCTCGCACATCTTGAGACCCGCGATCTTCGCGATCGCATACGCTTCGTTGGTCGTCTCGAGCGCCGACGTGAGCAAATACTCCTCTCGTATCGGCTGCGCGCACAGTTTGGGATAAATGCATGACGAGCCGAAAAAGACCAGTCGCTTCACGCCGGCACCGTACGCCGCATGAATCACGTTCGTTTCGATCGCAAGGTTCTCGTAGAGAAACTTCGCCGGCTCCAACGCGTTCGCGAGAATGCCGCCGACGCGCGCCGCCGCGAGCAGCACCACGTCGATGCGTGCTTCATCGAAAAAGCGCGTCGTCGCCCGCTGGTCGGTGAGATCGAGTTCGTCGTGCGTGCGTGTGACAAGCTGGCGATAGCCGTGTGCGTCGAGCTCGCGCACAAGCGCGGAGCCCACCATCCCGCGGTGTCCGGCAACGAAGATACGCGCCGCCTTGTCGATGGCCGGCCCGCTCATTCGTGGTGCTCCATCGCCTTGAACCCGGCCAGCGTGACAAGCGCATCGCGCCGTGCGCTCTGATAGTCGGCGCGCACCATTTCCTTCACGAGCGCGTCGAACGTCGTGCGCGGCTGCCAGCCGAGCTTCTCGCGCGCCTTCGATGCGTCGCCGAGCAGCGTCTCGACTTCGGTTGGCCTGAAGTAGCGCGGATCGACACGCACGATGACGTTCCCCGGCGAGACCGCGACGCGCGTCTCGCGGTTCGCGACCCGCTCGACGATGCCCACTTCGTCGATACCGCTGCCCTGGAAAATCACGGTGATGCCGAGCTCGGCCGCGGCCTGCTGCAAGAACTCACGCACGCTGTATTGCTCGCCGGTGGCGATCACGAAGTCCTCGGGCTCTTGCTGCTGCAGCATCAGCCACTGCATTTCGACGTAGTCGCGCGCATGCCCCCAGTCGCGCAACGCCGACAAATTGCCGAGATAGAGCTCGTCTTGCAGGCCGACCGCAATGCGCGCGAGCGCGCGCGTGATCTTGCGCGTGACGAACGTCTCGCCGCGCACGGGTGACTCGTGATTGAACAGGATGCCGTTGCACGCGTAGATACCGTATGCCTCGCGATAGTTGACCGTCATCCAGTAAGCGAAAAGCTTGGCCACCGCATACGGGCTGCGCGGATAGAACGGCGTCGACTCGCGCTGCGGCACTTCCTGCACGAGCCCGTATAGCTCGGAGCTCGACGCCTGATAAAAGCGCGTGCGCTTTTCCATGCCGAGAATGCGAATCGCCTCGAGGATGCGCAGCGCGCCGAGCCCGTCGGTATTGGCCGTGTACTCGGGTTCGTCGAACGACACCGCGACGTGGCTCTGTGCCGCGAGGTTGTAGATCTCGTCGGGCTCCACATGCTGGATGACGCGCAGCATGCTCGTCGAATCCGTCATGTCGCCGTAGTGCAGGAACAGACGCTCATCGGGATCATGCGGGTCATGGTAGAGGTGATCGATGCGGTCCGTGTTGAAGAGCGACGTGCGGCGCTTCACGCCATGCACGGCGTAGCCTTTGTCGAGCAGAAGCTCGGCCAGATACGAACCGTCCTGTCCAGTGATACCGGTGATCAGCGCGACCTTTCGTTTCATTGCCTGTTCCTCTTGTTACCGGCCGCGCGCGCTGTCGTACTGGCGTGCTCGCGCGGCCGGATGCGCATCGGACTCGATGCGCGTTCGCGATGCTCACTCGGAGATGCTTTCGTACCCGTAGTAGCCGCCGTGGTACGAACCGCCGAGCATCGGTATGGCGGGCGGCACGTCGGTGAGCAGCACGCCCTTCAGGTTCACGCCGCCCGTCTGGAGGCGCTTGGCCGTTTCAACGATTTCGCCGATCGGATGACGCGCGTAGCGCACGACGAGCAGCGTCGTGCCGGCGTACTTGCCGATCACCGTCGAATCGGTAACGGCGAGCACCGGCGGCGTGTCGATGATCACGAGTTCGTAGCGGCGCGAGAGGTCCTCGAGCAGTTCGCGGAACTGGTCGCTCATCAGCAGCTCGGACGGATGCGACGGCAGCGACCCCTTCGCCAGGACATCGAGGCCCGGCAGCACTTCGTGCTGGATCACGCTCGCCGGATCGGCGCCGCGCAGCACGTCCGACAGTCCGGGCTGATGCCGCACGCCGAAGTGCGAATGAACTTCGCCGCGCCGCATGTCGCCGTCGATCACGAGCACGCGCTTGCCCGCCGATGCGACGAGCGCCGCCAGGTTGACCGACAGGAACGACTTACCGGCATCGGGTCGCGAGCCGGTGAGCATGACGACGTTGTTCGGCGCTTGGTCGAGCGAGAGTTGCAGCGTCGTGCGAAGGCTGCGCACACCTTCGACGGCGATGTCCTGCGGCGACTGCGCGGCAAGCACGTGCAGCCCCTGGCGGCGCATCATCACGTTTTGCTGCAGGCGCAGTTGCAGGCCGCTTCTCGGCACCACCGCGAAAACCGGCACGCCGAGCGCGATTTCGATTTCGTCGGCCCGCTCGACGCCGCCATAAAGCGACTTCTTGACGAACGCGGCGACGATACCGATGAAAATCCCCCCGCCCAGGCCGATGAGGATCACGAGAAAGCGCTTCGGCCATACGGGTTCGTCAGGCGTTTCAGCGAAGTCGACGACACGCACGTTGCCGATCTGTCCGGCCTTGATGACGCGCAACTGCTGCGCGTTATTCAGCAGATTCGTGTAGAGCTCGGTATCGACGCGCACATCGCGCAACAAACGCAGCGCCGTCTGTTCGGTATCGGGAAGTGACGCGACGTCCTTCGACATCTGTCCTTGCGAGCCTTGCAACTGCGCGATTTGCGCATCGAGCGCCGCCACCACCGGGTGATTTGCCGTGAAGCGCTGCCCCAGGTCCGCGCGTTGACGTTGCAGATCGGCGAGCTTCGTCTTGTTGTCGACGATCTGTTGCAAGAGCAACCGGCTTTCCTCGCTCAGATCGACGGTGCCATGGCTGTTACGAAACGAGTTGTAGCGCTGCTCGGCCTGATCGAGCTCATGGCGCAATTGAGGCAGTTGCTGATCGAGAAACGCGAGCGTGTGCTCGGCCTCGGCCGAGCGCCGGTCCACGTC
>DASZGN010000440.1:0-2231 GCA_035938775.1 Trinickia sp. | reverse complement strand
GACAGCGTGGCCGATGGACGCTGTCGTCAGTCTCGGCTTTTGCACGGCATCGTTCGTGTCGCCTGATGGGCTCGTCGTGACGAATCACCATTGCGGCTACGGGGCGCTGCAATACAACTCGACGCCGCAAAAAAATCTCATCGCCGATGGCTTTCTCGCGCGCACCAAGGGCGAGGAACTGCCTGCCGATCCGACGCAGCGCGTCTATGTGACCGAAGCGATCAGCGATGTGACGGCGCGCGTCAACGCGGCACTCAAGCCGGAGATGGACGGCTATGCGCGGTTCATGGCCATCGACGCTGCGAAAAAGCGTCTCGTGCAAGGCTGCGAGCAGCCCGGCTACCGATGTGAGGTCTACACGTTCAATGGCGGCGACAGCTATCGGCTCATCAAGCAACGCGAGATCCGCGATGTGCGGCTCGTGTATGCGCCGCCGCTCTCGATCGGCAAATTCGGCGGCGATATCGACAACTGGATGTGGCCGCGCCACACGGGCGACTTCACTTATCTGCGCGCGTATGTCGCGAAGGACGGCAGCGCGGCGCCGTATTCGAAGGACAACGTGCCGTACCGTCCGAAGCATTGGCTTGCCGTGAATGCGAAGGGTGTGGAGGCGGGTGACTTCGTGATGGTCGCGGGCTATCCCGGCCGCACGAATCGTTACAGGCTCACGGACGAGCTTCAAGACGCGATCGAGTGGCGATACCCCTCCGAGATCGCGATGAGCCAAGAGGTGCTCGGCATGATCGACGCGGCGGGCAAGGCGAAGCCTGATGTCGCGGTGGCTTACGCCAGTCTGGTCGCCGGCCGCAACAACTACATGAAGAAGCTCCAGGGCGACATGGAGGGTTTCGCGCGCAGCGACGCGCTTGCCACCAAGCGCGCGCAGGAAGCGGCGCTCGATACGTGGCTCGCGCAGCAAAAGCAGGGCGGCACGCTCGACGCGGCGGCGCTGCGTGCGGACATTGGCCGCTTGCATCGGCTTATCGATGCAAGGCTCGCGCACCGGGAGCGCGACCGGATCATCGAATGGCTATCGCGCGGCGGTCTGTTCCATGCAACGTATCAGATCGTGCGCCTTGCCGACGAGCGGCAAAAGCCCGATCTCGAGCGTGAGCAGGGCTTCCAGAAGCGCGACGAGCCACGCGTGCTCGGCAGCGAGCAGCGCCTTGCGCGCGAGATGGAGCCCGGCGTTGACAAGCAGCTCTTCGTCTGGCTGTTGCAGCGCTATGTGAAGCTGCCGGCCGGTGAACGTCTGCCGGCGCTCGACGCGTGGCTCGACGGCGCGAGCACCGAGGCCGCGATCGAAAAGAAGGCCGCGGCGCTCTACGCGGGCACCGAGCTTACGGATACAGCGGCACGCGTGAAGTGGCTTGATGCGACGCCCGAGCAGATTCGCGCGAGCAACGACACCTGGCTTCGCTTCATGACGGCGCTGATGCCGGACCTCGTTGCGCGCGAACGCGAGGCGAAGGCATTCGCCGGCGACGAAGCGCTGTTGCGCCCGCGTTACGTCGCGGCGTTGACGGCGTATTACGCATCGCGCGGCTTGCCAATCTATGCGGATGCGAACTCGTCGCTGCGCATCACCTTCGGCACGGTCAAGGGCTATGAGCCGCGCGACGCGGTCATTCATGAGCCGTTCACGACGGCCGAGGGCATCGTGCAGAAGACGACCGGCGTCGAGCCGTTCGATGCGCCGGCGGCCGAAGTGCGCGCGATCCGAGCGAAGGCTTACGACGGCTTTGCCTCGCCGAAGCTGGGCACACTGCCCGTGAACTTTCTTTCGAATCTCGACATTACCGGCGGCAACTCCGGCTCGCCGACGCTCGACAAGGACGGCCGCTTGGTCGCCCTCGCGTTCGACGGCGTGTGGGAAGGCGTGAGCTCGGACTGGCTCTTCGATCCCAAGGCGACCCGCACGATCCATGTCGATGTCCGCTACATGCTGTGGGTGATGCATCACCTCGATCATGCGGACAATCTTCTCCACGAGATGGGCGTGCCCGTGACGAAATAGGGCACGCGCGGCAGGCGTGCGAGTGCGTGTGGAGGCCCGTAGCCGGTACGGGCTTTTCGATCGACGACGATGGGGCACGCCTCGCACGCGCACAGCGCGTGAGGGCTGTTTCTGCGAAGGTGAGGTTTTTCGGGAGCCGTGTTTGCGTGATCGCAGATCAACAGGCCATCGCGTTTTGTCGGCGCGTCAGCGCCATTGTTGCGATGGCGGG
>DASZGN010000439.1:0-3270 GCA_035938775.1 Trinickia sp. | reverse complement strand
GTGGTGCTCGCGGGCGGCTCGGGCACGCGCTTGTGGCCGATGTCGCGCGAACACTATCCCAAGCAACTGATCGACGTGATCGGCTCCGACTCGCTGCTGCAAGCGACAGTGCGCCGCCTGAACGGCTTTCCCGATTGCTGGCAGCTCGAGGCGTCGCCGATCGTCGTCTGCGGCGGCGAGCATTGCTTTCTCATCGACGAGCAGTTGCGCGCAAGCGGCGTGGTGCCGCGGCTCATCCTCGAGCCACTGCGGCGCGATACGGCGCCCGCGCTCACGCTTGCCGCGGCGCTTGCCGGTGTCGAGGGCGAGGATGCGATCCTCGTCGTCATGCCGGCCGATCATTCGATCGCCGACGTCGCCGCCCTGCAACGCGCCATTGAGCTTGCCGCGCAACACGCCGATCGCGGCGCGATCGCGACGCTCGGCGTGCTGCCGACGCGCCCCGATACCGGCTTCGGCTACATCCGCATCGGCGAGGCGTTGGGCGACGGCGCGCACAGCATCGATCGCTTCGTCGAAAAGCCCGCGGCGGATCTCGCCGCGCAATACGTCGCCGCCGGCACGTACTGGTGGAACAGCGGCATCTTCGTGATGCGCGCCTCCGTGTGGCTCGCCGCATTGAGCGCCGCGCGCCCGGAAATGCACGACGCCTGCATGACCGCCTTCGCCGAGGGCAAGACCGAGGGCTCCCGCTTTCTGCCCGCGAGCGCGGCATTTTCAGGCGCGCCGGCCGATTCGATCGACTACGCGGTGATGGAGCGCATCGGCTCGCCCGATATGCCGTACCGCGGCATCGTCGTGCCGCTCGATGCGGGCTGGTCCGACCTCGGCTCGTGGGACGCCGTGTGGGACGCGCTTGAGAAAGACGACAGCGGCAATGTCGCTCGCGGGCGCGTGTACTTCGAAGGCGCCACTTCGACCTACGCGCACTCGGAAGGGCGCCTCCTTGCCTGCGTCGGCACGACCAACATCGTCGTCGTCGAGACGGCCGATGCGGTGCTCGTGGCCGACCGCTCGCATGTGCAGCGTGTGAAGGGGCTCGTCGAGCGCATCAAGGCCGAGCATGCGCCCGAAGCCGACACGCACCGCAAGGTGCGGCGCCCTTGGGGCTTTTACGACTCGATCGATCACGGCGACCGCTTCCAGGTGAAGCGCATCGTCGTGTCGCCCGGTGGGCGCCTTTCGCTGCAAATGCACCACCACCGCGCCGAGCACTGGGTGGTCGTGCGCGGCACGGCGCTCGTCACACGCGGCGACGAGCAATTTCTGCTGAGCGAAAACGAATCGACCTATATCCCGCTCGGCGTCCGCCACCGGCTCGAGAACCCGGGCAAGTTGCCGCTCGAAATCATCGAGGTTCAATCCGGCGCTTATCTGGGCGAAGACGACATCGTGCGCTTCGACGACAAGTACGGCCGCTGTCCAAACAACAACGCGGACAGCGATCCGACGAAGTCGTAACCAGCGCGAGCGAAAACGAGCGCGGAGAATCGACATGCGTGAATTACAAGGCTTGATCGCACGATTGTGCGACGTGGCCCTCATCATTTCTTCCGCGGCGCTCGCGTCGCAAATCCGTTTTGCCGACTGGGGCCAGGGCGGCTTTCGCGATGCGTTCGTGCTGCTGACAGCCGCCTTCGCACTCGTGCTGTTTCCGTTCTTCGGCGTCTACGAATCGTGGCGCGGGCGTTCCAAATGGGTGCTCGCGGGCCAGGTCGCGGTTGCCTGGTTCGTCGTGCAGACGTGCGCGTTGACGGCAATGTTCTCGCTGCGCCAGATCGATTTCGTCTCGCGGCTGTGGTTCGTTTACTGGAGCGCGCTCGCGGGCGGTCTGCTCATCAGCTATCGGCTGGTCACGCACGCGGTGCTCGCGCGCTTGCGCCACGCGGGCCTGAATCTGCATCAGGTCGCGCTCGTCGGCTGCGGCGCGCATTGCGAGTCGATCCTGCGGCGCATCGAGGGCGCGCCGGCCACGGGCTTTCGCACGGCGGCTGTCTACGCGCTGAAAACCGAAGCGCTTGTGACGCCGCGCGAACCGCGCGCAGTGAGGGTGCGGATGCCAGCGAAGGCAGCGCCGAAGACGAGCGTCGAGCGCTTTCATGATCTCGAAGCGTTCGCGCAGTTCGTGCGAACGCATGATCTGCACGAGGTGTGGCTCGCGCTGCCGCTCTCCGCGGAGCGCACGATCCTGCGCATCATCGGCGAGTTTCGCAACGATCTCGTGAACATCCGCTACATGCCTGACGTGCGCAGCCTCGCGCTCTTCGACAGCAGCGGCATCATCGATTTGCTGGGCGTGCCCGCGATCAATCTGATCGCCTCGCCGCTCTCGCCGAGCGCGCTGATGAAAAAGGCGATCTTCGATCGGGTCTTCGCGCTTTGCGCGCTGATCGGCCTCGCGCCGCTCCTTGCCGCGATCGCGATCGCCGTGAAGCTTTCCTCGCCCGGGCCGGTGCTCTTCAAGCAAAGAAGAAAAGGTGCCGACGGACGCGTCTTCACGATTTACAAGTTCCGCTCCATGCGTGTGCATCAGCAAACAGCGGGGGTGGTGAAGCAGGCGGTGCGGCACGATCCGCGCGTGACGAAGGTGGGCGCGTTCCTGCGTCGCACGAGCCTTGATGAGTTGCCGCAATTCTTCAATGTATTGCGCGGCGACATGTCGGTGGTCGGACCTCGTCCGCATGCCCTCGAACATGACGATCTCTATCAGAAGGTCGTGGCGGGCTACATCCACCGCTATCGAATCAAGCCGGGCATCACCGGCTGGGCGCAAATCAACGGATACCGAGGCGAAACCGACCGCATAGAGAAGATGGAGCGGCGGGTCGCACACGATTTGTATTACCTCGGGAACTGGTCGTTTGCGCTCGACATGCGAATCATCGCCGCGACCGTTGTCAGGGGATTGATGCACAGCAACGCCTACTGATGACGATGGGGGCCTAACCGACGCGCGTCTTGCATGCAACGAGGCTGCACTCCGACGACGAGCGTAACTAATAACCGGCACGGAGGACCAAATGTGCTACTCGGACCCGCGCGTTCGCGCGTTCCTTTTCCTTGTATTCGTTGCGCTGGCAGGCGCGCTTCCTGCGTGCTCGATTGTGCCCGGCCAGCGCATGGTGACGCCGCCCACCCTCGACCAGTCGGGTGGCGAATACAGCACAGAGCCGCAGCAAAAAGTGGATGTACCCATTACCGACATCAATCTCAATTTGCTCAGGCAAATGAACACGCAGGTGAGCCAGCAGGCCGTTGCGACGCAGACGC
>DASZGN010000438.1:0-5504 GCA_035938775.1 Trinickia sp. | reverse complement strand
ATTCATTCGGCGCCGCGTCGCTTCGACGCAAGATGCCGACCGGCTCTTCAGCGCCGGACATGGGCAAGTCCAGCCGCACAAGTACGCCCTGATCGAGGTCATCTTGGGCGGCTCGCTCCGGTGTGATCCAGACTGCATCGGAGCGGCGCGCCAACAGACGCGCCACCGAAACCGACAACGTTTCGGTGCAGTTCGGGGGTACGCGCAGGCCGTGCGCGTCGAAAAAAGCGTCGGTATGCAGCCGCGGCACGGTCCCAGTTGGCGCCACCACGAGCGGATAGCCGAGCACGGCCTGCAGCGACACCCCCCTTTGCGACAACAACGGATGACGGGGCCGCACTGCCATGACCAGCGACTCGGCATACAGCAGCTCGAACGACAAGCCCTGCATCATCGATGGCTCGGCCATCCGCGCCACCACGCAGTCGAGCTCGCCGGCCTTGAGCGCCGATAGCAGCGGTTCATTGTTTGCCGTGCGCAATCGCACACCGGCATGGGGGCGACGTTCGCGAAGACGCAAGAGCGCATCGGGGAGCAGACCGCTCGCGACCGTCGGCAACGCGCCGATTTCCAGCACCGACGCCGAAGGCGCGACCGCGCCGGTCAAGGCCGAAGTGGCCGATTCGAGCGCTTGAGCGATCCCGACAGCGTGACGCAGAAATTGCTCACCGGCAGGCGTGAGCCGCGCGCCGTGGCGCCCGCGCTCGACGAGTCGCGCGCCGGCAAGCGCTTCGAGCTCGGATAGCGTCTTTGAGACGGCCGGCTGGCTCAAATGCAGCCGTTGGGCCGCGCGACCGAGATTACGTTCCTGCGCGATCGCGAGGAAGCAACTGACATGGCGAAAGCGGATTCGATGTTCCATTACGTAAAGTTATGGAACATGGCGAAACAAGTCAATTTACCTAAGTTTTTACGAAGCCTAAAGTACGCCTCATCGTTCGCCGCGCGATGCGCGGGAATCTGGAAAGGCTTTACAGGAGACGAAGCATGCAGATCGGATCGGCCGCTGACAAAGATGTCTACGGTGACTTTGCACAACGTGATACGGCCCAGCATCCGCCGGCCTATACGCCCGGCTACAAGACGAGTGTGCTGCGCTCGCCGCGCAACGCGTTGATTTCGACGCTCAACACATTGTCGGAAATCACGGGGCCGGCATTCGGTAGCGACGAGCTGGGTCCGCTCGATAACGACCTCATCATGAATTTCGCCAAAGACGGACTGCCGATCGGCGAGCGCATCATCGTGCACGGCTATGTTCGCGACGAGTTCGGGCGGCCGGTGAGAAACGCCTTGGTGGAGGTGTGGCAGGCCAACGCCGGCGGCCGTTATCGTCATAAGAACGACAAGTACATTGCCCCGATCGATCCGAACTTTGGTGGCTGCGGGCGGATGCTCACCGACGCCAACGGCTACTACGTGTACCGCACGATCAAGCCGGGGCCGTACCCGTGGCGCAATCGGATCAACGATTGGAGGCCGTCGCATATCCACTATTCGTTGAGCGGTGAAGGCTGGGCGCAGCGCCTGATTACGCAGATGTACTTCGAAGGCGACTCGCTGATCGCGCAATGCCCGATTTTGCGCACCATCCCTAGCGAAGAACAGATTCGCGGACTGATCGCGGTGCACGACACGGCCAATCACGTGCCGCTCGACAGCCGTTGCTACCGCTTCGACGTCACGCTGCGCGGCCGGCGCGCGACGTTGTTCGAGCAACCGCAGCAAGGAGCCAAATAATGTCGCTTTCCTCATTTGCACCAGTCCATTTCAACGAAACCGCATCGCAAACGGGCGGTCCGTACGTCCATATCGGCTTGGCCCCCAAGCAGGCCGGCTTCGATATCTTCGAAAACGACTTCGGCAACAGACTGGCCTCGCCTGCGACGCAGGGCGAGCACATCGAAGTGCAAGGACGCGTTTATGACGGCTCCGGGTCGCTGGTGCGCGACGTGCTGATTGAAATCTGGCAGGCGAATGCGCACGGCAAGTACGCGCATCCGGGCGATTGGCAGGACAAGGCGCTCGACCCGTCCTTTCGCGGCTGGGGCCGCACGGGGGCCGACTTCGAAAGCGGCGCATACCGTTTCGAGACGATCAAGCCGGGCCGAGCGGCCGGCCGCAACGGCACTTTGCAGGCACCGCACATCTGCATGGTGCTGTTCGCGCGCGGCATCAACATGGGGCTGCACACGCGCCTCTATTTCAGCGACGAGGCCGCGGCCAACAGCCAGGATCCGGTTCTGAACGGCATCGAATGGCAAGTGCGACGCCAAACCTTGATCGCCGAGCGCGGCGAGCGCGACGGGAAAGTTATCTATACCTTCGACGTCCGTTTGCAAAATACGCCCGACGGCGGCCTGGAAACGGTCTTCTTCGACATCTGAAACCGAAGGTGGTGCCGCCTGCCGCGGGCACCGAATGACGGCAAATTCATCGCCGCGTCCCTTGCTCCGCCACTTGAAGACTCCCTTATGTTTCAGTTCGAAGGACGGCTCACGGATCGGCTAACGTCGACCGATGCGATGACCGAGGTATTTTCGCCGCGCGCCACGGTGCAGCGGATGCTCGACGTCGAGGCGGCCTTGACGCGTGCGCTTGCGGGGGCTGGCGTGATTCCCGCAAGCGCCGTCGCGCCGATCGAAGCCGCCTGCCAGGCGGATCTGATCGACGCCGAAGCGCTCGCGCAGGCTGCCGCGCGCGCCGGCAATCTTGCGATTCCGCTCGTCAAGCAACTGACCGCACACGTCGGCGCAATGAATGCGGATGCCGCGAAGTTCGTCCATTGGGGTGCGACGAGCCAAGACATCGTCGACACCGGCTTCATCCTGCAATTGCGCGACGCATTGGCGCTGATCGAGCGCGCCGCGGCGTCATTGTGCGACGTGCTCGCCGCACAAGCCGAGCGTTATCGCAGCACACCGATGGTGGGACGTACCTGGCTGCAGCAGGCGCTGCCGATCACGCTGGGGCTGAAGTTCGCGCAGTGGCTCGATGCCATGCAGCGCCATCGGACGCGGCTTACGCAATTGCGTGAACGCGCACTCGTTTTGCAGTTCGGCGGCGCGGCTGGCACGCTCGCCAGTCTGGGTGAACACGCCGATGCGGTGGCGCGCGCGCTGTCGCGCGAACTCGAGTTGCCGTTGCCGGCGCTGCCGTGGCACACGCAGCGCGACCGGATCGCCGAGACGGCAACCGTGCTGGCGCTCTTGACGGGCACGCTCGGCAAGGCGGCGCGCGACATTTCCTTGCAGATGCAGACTGAAGTCGGTGAACTCGCCGAACCGTCCGGTGCCGGCAAGGGCGGCTCGTCGACCATGCCGCACAAGCGCAACCCGGTCGGATGCGCGGCGGTGTTGAGCGCTGCGGCGCGCGTTCCCGGGCTGGTCGCCACAGTGCTTGCCGGGATGGTGCAGGAGCATGAGCGCGCGCTGGGCGGCTGGCAGGCCGAATGGGAAGCGTTGCCCGACATTGCGCGGCTGTGCGCGGGCGCGCTCGCGAATGTGACAGAGATCGTGGCGGGGCTGGAAGTCGATGAAACCCGCATGGCCGCGAATCTCGACGCGACGCGCGGGCTCATTCTTGGCGAGGCGGTGATGCTTGCGCTTGGGCACGCCACCGGCAGGCTTGAAGCGCATCGGCTCGTCGAGCACGCGTCGCGGCGGGCCGTCGGCAGCGCGCGTGCGTTGCGCGAAGTCCTCGCCGAAGATCCCGTCGTGACTGGGCGGTTGAATGCCGAACAACTCGATGAATTGTTCGACCCGGCCAACTACGAAGGTCGCGCACGGCAGTTTGTCGACGCAGTCCTCGACGCATATCGCACGCAGCGGGCGTGCTGAAAGTATTTGATAAGGAGTGCAAATGGATGATCAGCAACACTACGACGCGGGCATGAAGGTGCGTCGCGCGGTGCTGGGCGACGCGCACGTCGATCGATCGCTTGCGAATCGCAACGAACTGACCGACGAGTTTCAGAACTTGATTACCCGCTATGCGTGGGGCGAGATCTGGACGCGTCCCGGGCTGCCACGCCACACGCGCAGCCTGATGACGATTTCGATGATGGTCGCGCTCAACCGCAGCGAGGAGCTGGCCTTGCATTTGCGCGCCGCGAAGAACAACGGGGTGACGCGCGACGAGATCAAGGAAGCGCTACTGCAAACGGCCATCTATTGCGGCGTGCCTGCGGCCAACTCGGCATTTCATTTGGCCGATCGCATTTTTCGCGAAGAGGATCAGGGCGGCTAGGCCCTTTGGCGCGAGATATCCCGGCCAACGATATCAAGTCGAAAGTAGCGTTTAAGGTTCTGCCCGGGTGTTCTAACCGCGGCTGGGTATGTCTATACCCTTTACAACTGCCGGACGCGCGAGAAACGCTTCGAGTGCTCGCGTGACATGCGGATAATCGGCGATGCGCACAAGGTCGCCCGCCTCATAGAACCCTATCAGGTTGCGCACCCAAGGGAACGTGGCAATGTCGGCGATTGTGTAGGCGTCACCCATGATCCACGAGCGGTTGGCGAGCCGACCATTGAGGACATTGAGCAGGCGGCGCGCTTCCGCGACATAGCGATCACGCGGACGCTTGTCTTCATAGTCCTTGCCTGCGAATTTGTTGAAGAAGCCCACTTGACCAAACATCGGGCCGATGCCGCCCATCTGGAACATCAGCCACTGGATAGTCTCATAGCGACCAGCAGCATCCTGCGGAATGAACCGCCCACTTTTGTCGGCCAGATAGAGCAGAATCGCGCCCGATTCAAAAAGGGCTAGCGGCTTGCCATCGGGGCCGTTTGGATCAAGGATGGCCGGAATCTTGTTGTTGGGATTCAGGGAAAGAAACTCCGGCGTCATCTGGTCATTGGTGTCGAAGCGCACAAGATGCGGTTCGTAAGGCAGCCCCGTTTCTTCGAGCATGACGGAAGCCTTGATGCCGTTCGGCGTTGGCAGCGAGTAAAGCTGGATACGATCGGGGTGCTGTGCGGGCCATTTGCCAGTGATTGGGAAAAGGGAAAGATTATTCATGCAACAGTCCTTCAAAGAGGGGGACAGGGGTTGTGTTTCAAGCGCCGCGTCGCGGCGCAGTTCTTCTAGCCGCAAGGGACTACTGGCGTAGCCTTATGGCCAGCCGGTTGAAAGCGCTCACCAGTGCGATGATAAACACGATTTCTCGGCGTCGCTGAAATGCGCCCTGAGCGGCTCAAATGCCTCATCGGGCGCGTGAGTGCTCGCCACGTTCACCGGCGATGCAACCCAGGCTAGGGCTGCACGCTCGCGTTCGTTGAACTACGAACTCAAGCCGTCCAGCTTCACTTCCGACAGGGTACTCATTGTTCGTTGTCGATATGGCGCAAACAGATGGCTGTCATCAGATTTGCTCCAAGAAACCCCGTCCTTTCCCCCAATCCCCCAAGGGGACTTCCTTCGGGGCGGGGGACTTCCTTCGGGGCGCAGGGCGGGGCGTGAAAGGAGCCCAGCCGCAAGGCTGGTTTTTCAGCGTTTGA
>DASZGN010000437.1:0-1832 GCA_035938775.1 Trinickia sp. | reverse complement strand
TCGCTGTTCGCCATGCGTTTCCGCGTTGGGCCGCCAAGGTTCCAGCGCGGGTTCCGATTGACGCAGCGCGGCAGAAGCAATTTCGATCTCTGCTACGGCGCGCGCCAGCGCCTCAGAATCGACCGGCGCGGGTGGGGCAATCGAGCGCCCAACAACGTTCCCGCCGTTCCGCATGCGACCGGACGCGAAGGTTTCAATCGACGCCCGGCCTGCTCCGGTGTCGCGCAGCACCGTGTCTCGCGCGCCACCGAGCCTGGACACCGTTTGCCGAGTGTTGCTTGAATGCGTCTTGTCGATAAGTCGCAAGCCTTGCGCGTTTTTGTTCAGCATCGCGAAGCACCCCAACCAACGCCGCCTAATTTCAGTAGTTAATGTCGCGTTCACTCGCAATATTGATCAATTCGTAACCTTAATGTGACGCGTGGCGGCCGAGCGAGCGCCGCGCCCGGCTGTCGGAGCAATACAAGCGGCCGATGCTGATTTCACACCTAGGCCGACGTGGGCGGTGCCGTTACATCGGCAAGCAAGCCCGCAGATCAGTGATAGATCGAGCGCGGATCTGTTCGCAGCACGGCATTTCCGGCAGCGTCGGCCGCCGCGGATGGCCGGGGGAGGTTCCTGCGCAGGTGCGCGGCAAGAAACGCCGCCGCGTGTTTGGCGCCGTAGACAAAGCGCATGACCGGGCCAAACGACGGCGCGCTGGTCAGCCCGACAAAGTGCAGACCCGCGGTGGAGGATTGCAATGCGCGATCCAGGATCGGCGCTCCTTCGTATGTCTTTATCTTTGCCCGCAAGCCTGCAGAGAGGTATTGAATGCGGTCGAGATCGACCCGGTATCCCGTCGCCGCGATGATATGATCGGTTTCGAACCTCACCGTTTTTTCCCGATCCCATACCGCCAAAACGAGCTTGCCACCGCGCTCGACCGCGTGAGCGATGCTGTGCGACGTCAGTAACGGCAACCGATCGCGCGCACGCTCCCGCAGCCACCAGGCGCCGGCAGGTCCCCAACTCCTTGCGACATAGTCGTGTCGCGTTTGCACGGGCAGCCGCCGGAAAACTTTCGGCAACTCCGAGACAATCACGCTCCGCCAGCCCGGTCCGATACCGGCATCGGGATAACATAAACGTCGGAGCGTCGACCGCGATAGGTTGGGAGCATTTCCCCACGCGACACGGTCGGCGCGGGCAAGCACGCGCGTATTGGCTCCCTGCTCGTGCAACATGACGGCCAACTCGAGCGCGGATTGGCCGCAGCCGACGATCGTCACATCCTTGCCTGCGAACTGCGCCAAGTCTCGATGCTCCGAGCTGTGCGACATCAATTCGCTCGGCAAGCCATCGAGCACCAACGGAATTTTCTTGAACGGCAAATATCCTGTCGCCAGGATGACGCGCTTTGCCCAAATAACGCTACCGTCGGCCAGGGCGAGCTCGAACCCGTTGTCCACCTGACGCAGATCGATCAGAGTTGCGTCAACGGCCTCGATGCGTGTTTGCTGCTGAAACCACCGTGCGTAGTCCAGGAAATTCGCAATCGACAACGGATTGCCGATGGGTCGATAGGCCATGCCGCGCGAGGCGTAGAAGCGCTCAAGTGTGTGGCGGCGCTCCGGATCAGACAGGTTGGACGCGAACGGCTCGGATTTCAGGATCATGCCCGAAGGCATATTGTTTCGCCACGAGGCCATCGGCTGCCCGATGACGAGGCTTTCGATGCCCTCGGCGCGCAAATGCGCCGCGATCGACAATCCATAAGGGCCGGCACCGACAATTGCGTTTTCAACCTTCACCATGAAAGCACGTCCCTGAATTGCCAGATCGATGACTTC
>DASZGN010000436.1:0-2153 GCA_035938775.1 Trinickia sp. | reverse complement strand
GCGACGAGTTCCACGAGGACGGGCTCGATCACGAACAACTGAAAGAGATTGCGCAGGCGATGTCCGAGACCGGGCTCATCGATTACCTCGGGGTCATCGGTTCGGGCGCCGACACGCACAACACGCTCGCGAACTGCATGCCGCCGATGGCGCTACCGCCCGAGCCGTTTGTGCATCTTGCTGCCGGCATCAAATCGGTCGTGAAGGTGCCCGTGATGCACGCGCAAAGCATTCGCGATGCGTCGCAAGCGGAACGTCTGCTCGCGTCGGGCATGATCGACCTCGTCGGCATGACACGCGCGCAAATCGCGGACCCTCACATGGTCATCAAGATCCGCGACGGCCGCGAAGACGAGATCAAGCAATGCGTCGGTGCGAACTATTGCATCGACCGTCAGTATCAAGGCCTCGACGTGCTGTGCATCCAGAACGCGGCCACTTCGCGCGAAATCACGATGCCGCACGTGATCGAGAAATCCCGCGGGCCGCGCCGCAAGGTGGTGGTGGTCGGCGCGGGCCCCGCGGGCCTTGAAGCAGCACGCGTCGCGCGCTTGCGCGGACACGATGTCGTGCTCTTCGAAAAGCGCAACGAAGTGGGCGGGCAGATCATGCTCGCCGCGAAAGCGCCGCAACGCGAGCAAATGGCGGGCATCGTGCGCTGGTTCGACATGGAGACGAAGCGGATCGGCGTCGAGCGTCGTCTCGGGGTGGAGGCGGACGACAAAGCGATCCTCGCCGAAAAGCCGGACATCATCGTGCTCGCCACGGGCGGCACGAGCTATACGAACCAGGTGCCGGCATGGGGCGTGGCCGAAGGTCTCGCAGTGAGCTCATGGGACATCTTGTCGGGGCGCGTCCAGCCGAAGGAGAACGTGCTCGTGTACGACGGGGTGAGCACGCACGCCGGAGCGGGCGTGGCCGATTTCATTGCCAGCCGCGGCTCGAAGGTCGAGATCGTCACGCCCGACGTGAAAGTCGCCGACGATTCGGGCGGTACCACGTTTCCGATCTTCTATCGCCGGCTCTACGCGCATGGCGTGATCCACACGCCGAATCACTGGCTCGATCGTGTGTACGAGGAAGACGGCAAGAAGATTGCCGTGCTGCGCAACGAGTACACGGAGGAGCAAGAGGAGCGCGCCGTCGATCAGGTTGTTATCGAGAACGGCAGCACGCCGAACGACGCGCTCTATTGGAAGCTGAAAGCCGAATCGCTCAACCGCGGGCAAGTCGATATCCACAAGCTCTTTGCGGCTGAGCCGCAACCGTCGCTTTCGGAAACGCTCGGCAACGGCCGCTTTCTGCTGTTTCGTGTGGGTGATTGCATTTCGATGCACAACATTCACGGCGCGATCTATGACGCGCTGCGTCTTTGCAAGGACTTCTAACGATGAGCCCGGCATTTCTGATCACAGGGCTGCTCTGGCTGTCGCTGGCTGGCCTTGCGTTTGCCGTCGCGCGCCGCGCATCGTACTGGCGCATCGGGCGGGCAACGCCCGCGGGTGCGTTCGGTTGGACCGATTTGCTAAGGATTCCAAAGCGTTATTTCGTCGATCTTCATCACGTGGTCGCACGCGATCCGTACATTGCGCGCACGCACGTCGCAACCGCTGGCGGCGCGATCGCGGCGCTCGTGCTTGTTTTCGTCAACTATGGGCTGGCGATCTACTCGCCATGGCTCGACCGCTTGATCGCGGTTGCGGCGCTGACGATGTTGATCGGCACGGTGTTCGTTTGGCGTCGCAGGCGCGATGTTCGAACGACGCCCGCGCGGCTCTCGCGCGGCCCATGGAATGGGCTGCCGTGGCTGCTTGGCTCGTTCGCGCTCGGCCTCGTGCTGCTCTGCATGGTGCCGGCCGAGGCGATGTCGGGGGGATTGGCTGTTCTGGTTGCGCTGCTCATCGCGTCAGGCGCATTCACGATGACGCTCGGCGCCGCACGCGGCGGTCCGATGAAGCATGCGCTGGCGGGCTTGCTTCATCTGGCATTTCACCCGCGCAGGGAGCGCTTCGGCGCGGGCAATGCCGATGCGCTGCCGCCGACTGCGCTCAAGACGCCGTCGCTCGATGTGCGCGAATATGGTGCGGGCACGCCGGCAGAGTTCCGCTGGAATCAGCTGTTGAGCTTTGATGCCTGCGTGCAGTGCGGCAAAT
>DASZGN010000435.1:0-9967 GCA_035938775.1 Trinickia sp. | reverse complement strand
ATGCGAAAGAGCGCGTGCAGAGCCGGCCCGTCGATGGGTCCGCGAAAAGCGCGGTGACCATCATCCATCATCCCGATGTGCGGCGCATGCTTGCGACGATGCGCGCCTTGACCGAGGGTGCCCGCGCGCTGGCGTATGTCGCCGCGGCCGAGTGCGATATCGCGCATCGTCATGCCGACCCCGCCGTGCGTGACGAGCATCAGGCGATCTACGAGTACCTCGTGCCGATCGTGAAGGGATGGAGCACGGAGATGTCGCTCGAAGTCGCGAGCCTTGGCGTGCAAGTGCATGGCGGGATGGGCTTCATCGAAGAGACCGGCGCGGCGCAGTACTACCGCGACGCGCGCATCCTGACGATTTACGAGGGCACCACGGCCATTCAGGCCAATGACTTTGTCGGTCGCAAGACGCTGCGCGACGGCGGCGCGGTGGCGAAAAAGCTGATTGCCGACATCGGCGAGACAGTGCAAGCGCTCGCGGAGCACGACGGCGCGGCGTTCGCCTCCATGCGCGAACAGCTCGCCGCGGGGCAGCGTTCGCTGGCGGCCGCCGTCGATTTCGTGCTCGCCAATGCGAAGCGCGATCCGAACGCGGTGTTTGCCGGCAGCGTGCCGTATCTGTTGCTCGCGGGTATCGTGCTTTGCGGCTGGCAGATGGCGCGCGCAATGTTGGCCGCATCGCGCAACGAGCGCGACGATGCGGCCTTTCACGGTGCGAAGATCGTGACGGCGCAGGTTTACGCCGAGCACGTGCTGCCGCGAGCCGCGGCGCTCGAAGTCGCGATACTCAGCTGCAAGGGCGGCGAGGGCGTGCTCGCGTTGTCTGCGGAGCAGTTTTGAAGATGACCTCCGTGCGTCAATGAAAAACACCCCAAGGTCTGGACGGTTGTCCAAGCCTTGGGGTGGTCCGGTAGGGGCGCCCGTTTGCTTTGCGCGCGCGCCGCTCTGAGCGCGAGGCCCCTTACGCGTATGCCGGGCTCGGCGCGCTGCCCTTTTCGCCGAGATAGCGGTGCACCGAAAGATCGTCGGCTTTGATCGCGGGCCGCTTGTTTGAAATGAGATCGGCGAGCAATTGGCCCGAGCCGCACGACATCGTCCAGCCAAGCGTGCCGTGGCCCGTATTCAAGTACAGATTGGAGACAGGCGTGCGGCCGACGATTGGCGTGCCGTCGGGCGTCATCGGGCGCAGGCCCGTCCAGAACGACGCCTGCTTCGTGTCGCCGCCGCCGGGGAACAGGTCGTTCACGCACATTTCGAGCGTCTCGCGGCGCGCGAGGCGCAGCTTCTTGTCGAAGCCGACAATCTCCGCCATGCCGCCCACGCGGATTCGGTCGTCAAAGCGCGTGATGGCGATCTTGTACGTTTCGTCGAGCACGGTCGATACCGGCGCCGCGGCCGGATTCACGATCGGCGCCGTGATCGAATAGCCCTTCATCGGGTAGACGGGAATCTTCACGATGCCCGAGAGCAGCTGCGTAGAGTACGAGCCGAGCGCGACGACGTAGGCGTCCGCGCGCAGCGTTTCATGGCCGCTGCGCACGCCGGTGATGCGGCCGCCGGCCATCTCCAGCGCGTCGATTTGCGTATGGAAGCGGAACTTGACGCCCAACTGTTCGGCGAGCGCGGCAAGGCGCGTCGTGAAGAGCTGACAGTCGCCGGTCTCGTCGCCGGGCAGGCGCAGGCCGCCCGTCAATTTGTGCGCCGTGGCGGCGAGTGCGGGTTCCGCGTGGGCCAGCTCCGACGAGGTAAGCAACTCGTAGCCCACGTTCGCGTCCTTGAGCACGGCAATATCCTTTTGCGCGTCGTCGAACTGCTGTTGCGTGCGGAACAGTTGCAGCGTGCCGCCCGTGCGGCCTTCGTATTCGATGCCGACATCGGCGCGCAGCGCTTGCAGGCAATCGCGGCTGTATTCGGCGAGGCGCACCATGCGGGCTTTGTTGACCGCGTAGCGCTCGGCCGTGCAGTTTTGCAGCATCTGCCACATCCAGCGCAACTGGAACTGCGTGCCGTCAAGACGAATGGCGAGCGGCGCGTGTTTCTGGAACATCCATTTGACGGCCTTGAGCGGCACGCCCGGAGAGGCCCACGGCGTCGAGTACCCCGGTGAGATCTGCCCCGCGTTGGCGAAGCTCGTCTCGAGCGCGGGACTCGCCTCGCGGTCGATCACGGTAACCTCGTGACCGGCGCGTGCAAGGTAAAAAGCGCTCGTGACGCCGATGACACCACTGCCCAAAACGATGACTCGCATAGCGGCTCCTTGCCACATCCATATATCCAGTTATTGCCGCTATACTATTGCTACAAAAGCAGTTTTTGTTACTAAAGTTCTCTCCTTTTTTGGTTGGAAAACGATGAGGACGCAACGTCAGCCGGTCCGCAAGCTCGACAAGCTCGATCACAAGATCCTGAAATTGCTGCAAGAGGACGGTCGCATCGCGATGAAGGACCTCGCGGAGCGGGTGGGACTCACGGTGACGCCTTGCATCGAGCGCGTGAAGCGCATGGAGCGCGACGGCGTCATTACCGGGTACTACGCCCGCGTCGATCCCGCGCAGCTGGGCGCGGCGCTGCTCGTGTTCGTCGAGATCACGCTCGACCACAAGAGCGGCAACATGTTCGACCAGTTTCGGCGCGAGGTGCAGAAGATCCCCGAAGTGCTCGAGTGTCATCTCGTCTCGGGCGACTTCGACTATCTGATCAAAGCGCGCATCGGCGAGATGGCCGACTACCGGAAGCTGCTCGGCGACATCCTCCTGCAACTGCCGGGTGCCGTGCAGTCGAAAAGCTATGTGGTCATGGAAGAGATCAAGGAGTCGCTGATGATTCCCGTCGCCGAATGACGCGCGGCAGTTGCGCCCGCGCATCGTTGCCGCACGCCTGCCGCACCCGGCGGCGTCGCTTCCCCACGCCGCGCCGAGACGGGCTTCGCTTCTGCGGCGGCGCATCATTGAGCACAGCAGAAACAAGGAAAAATGGGCGGCTCCGTTGAAATACGGAAAACCGCCCGGTCCGGACCTGCCGCGTCAGGGTCGAGGTTTCTTCATGTCTTCCTTGATGTCGCCATAGGCCTTGCGGGCTTCCCCCATGCCTTGCTGGACGTGTCCCTTCGCTTGTTGAGCCGGATCGCCCGTCGCCTTGCCCATCTTTTCGTTTACCTTCCCCTTGACCTTTTCCGCTACGCCTTTCACTTGATCCTTGTTCATTGCGAACCTCCGTTGGCTTTTCGCCGCATGTGCGGCGTTGAGTAATGCCGCAACGAGCGTGCCCGTGGGCGGCGACGCGTATCGCGCCAAGCCGCGCCGGCGACATCGGTAAGGATGATCAAAAAGACGAGGACGACGCCGAGGACACCGACGACGAGGATGGCGAATGCAGCGCAGGCGACGGCCGCGCCGTGGATTCGCTCCGCCCGAATAACGGTGTGAGATCGGGCCCGAGCGATTTCAGCAGCTGCACGGCCACCGCGCTCGTGTACGTATAACGGGCCGCGTACGGCTCGTGGACGTACGCCGTCAGCGTGCCGAAGAAACGGTTATCGATCACGAAGACGAACGTGGCCGTGCGGTTGACCTTGCGCGATTCGATGAGCCGCGCGCCGCGCGCGTACACGTTGAAGCGCTGATCGCCGGTGCCGGTCTTGCCGTAGACGTCGAGCGTGCGACCGTCGCCAACCGGCAAGCCGGCCGCCAGGCGCTTGGCTGTGCCGCTTTGCACGACGTCGTGCAACAGGCGCTGCACCACTTCGACGACTTCGGGCGCAATCGCTGCATGGCCCCCGCCCGGCACGTGCGAGAAATGCGTTTCATACGGCGTGCCGACGGCGAAATCGAGCGTCGAGATGCTGTGCGACGGCAGCATGGTGCCGTTTTCAGCGACGATGCCGATCAGTTGCGCGAGCGCATCGGGCCTGTCGCCCGACGCGCCGATCGCCGCCCCGAACGACGGCGTGAGCGTCTCGAACGGATAGCCGAGCGCGCGCCACGACTTGCCGATGCGCTCGTATGCCTCGAGTTCGACCATGCGCCGGATGCGCCGGTCTTGCGTTCCGCGATAGTGTGTCTTGAAGAGCCACCGGTAGGACGTGAGGCGCGCGTCCTTGCTCGCCGTCTGCAACTCGCGCTCGGTCGCGCCCGGGTGCGCGCGCAGATAGTTGAGCATCCACAGCTCGAGCGGATGCACGCTGGCGATGTACCCGCGGTCGTTCAGATTGAACTTGTCGATGCCGTACTTCGCATAAAGCGCGGCAAGGTCCTCATCGTCGAGCGTGGCGGCCGGTGTGCCTTTGAGCGCGGCGCGCATGCGTGCGTCGAACCAGGCAAGCGGCGCATCGGGCGCCACACTGCGCAACGCCGTTGCCAGCTTCGGCGGCGATTTGCGCATGCCGGCGATGAGCGTGTCGAGCGCTTCGTCGGGCGTCTTGCCGTTATAGCGAAGATAAAAGCGATGCAGGTACACGAGACTTTCCTGCTCGATGAAGCGCAGCAGGTAGGTGCGGCGTTGTTGTGGATCGTCGAGCCAACTCGTCGACGGCCCGGCCGCTTGAACCATCTCGTAGTGAACGATCTCGCGCATCAGCCGCACGAACACGAGATTGACCGAATGCTCGAACGCGTCGTGGATCGTCATGATGCGGCCGTTGTCGGACTTCTCGAAGTTCGTGAATGCCTGCGCGCCGCCACCCGTGTAGAAGAGCTCGCCCGAACTCGCCGAATGCTTGCGCTCGACGGCGGCGTCGAGCATCGCGGCAAGCGAGTGGTCCGTCGTGTGCGAAAGATAGTCGATGGCCCAGCGTGTGAGTCCGTCGAATGGATCGGGCGCGATGCGCTTTAACTCGGCCGTCGAAAGCGGCGCATAGCGCGCGTGCAGCTCGGTGACGATCTGCAAGTAGGTGATCAGTGTGCGCAGCTTCGCTGTCGAGCCGAGATTGAGCCGCGCCCCGCGGCTGATGTCGAACGGCTGATTCACGCTGTCCGTCTGCACACGCAGCAGATCTTCGCCGCCGCGGCGCTCGAAGAGGGTGAAGCTCCAGGCGATCTTCGACGGATCGTCGCCGGGCCGCAGCATCTCGAACCCAAATAGCCCCGCGGCTTGCGCGCCCTCGACCGTCGTCGCCCGCGCGAGCCGCTCGCTCACGATGCGCTCGACGGCATCGTTCAAGGTGGAACGCGCCGTGAGATCGAGCCGGTCCAGATCGTAGACGGTCGCCAGCCCGAGCATGCCTTGCAGGCGCGCGCGCAGCAGCGTGAGCCCCTTGCGCGCGACGAACGACGTCGGCGGTTGCGCGATCGGGCGTCGTTGCAGCTCGAGATGGGCCGCAAGCGCGGCGTCGCGCAGCGGCGCGGAAATGATGCCGTTCGCGGCGAGCACGCGCAGGTGGCTGTCGGTCAGGCGTTCAAGCCCCTCGTGGTCGCGCTCGAGATAGTGCGACGGCGCGCGCTGCGCGATGAGCAGCGACAGCGCCTGCTTCAGGGCGAGCGCTTCGTCGGCGAGCACGCCGGGCGCGGTCGGGGTGTTGCCGGACTCGGCGCTTACCTGCCCGAGCAGGCCGTTGATCTCACGGAAATCGCGTCCATACCAGGCGGCGAGACCGTCGCCTAGTCCCTCGATCTCGCCGACGCCTGGTTGCGCCGCGAGCGGCACGGTATTGAGGTAGCGCACGATGATGGCCTTGCGCGCGGGCAGCGTGTTTTCGCCGTCGAGATAGGCGCGCACCGAGGCGGATGCGATTTGCCTCAGCTTCTCGCTCGGCGTAGCCGTGCGGCCCCCCGGCGAATGGCGAAATTTTTCGATCTGCGTGGCGAGCGTGCTGCCGCCTGGCGTCGCTTGATGATGATTGAAAAGCCGCAGCGCCTGGTCGCTCAACGCGCGCCCGAAGCGACCCCAGTCGATCGCGGGATTGCGGTTGGCCTCATCGGCGTCCAGTAGATAACGATCTTCGATGAACGTCAGCGCACTGGCGATGATCGGCGGAATCGCATCGAAATCGTCATACGCCAGCGTCGGATAGCGCGCGCCGAATAGCGGTACGTTCTGCGCATCGAAAAGCTGAAGACCCGCCTGATCCTTCTCGTCGTATGGCAGAAACAAGCCTTTGTCGGCGACCAGGTCCATCATCGACGAATCGCGTACCTGGCTTGTGACGACATAGCCGCGCGCAAGGAGGCGCGCCTGGAAGTCGGGCAGCAGCGCATAGCCGAGGCGAACGTCGTAGGGGCCGCCCGGCGCCGGAAAGCGAATGCTGTCGCTAAGGCCCGGCTGGACGCCAAAGGCGATGTCGCGGCCGACGCGCGCCAGATACCGCGCTTGCAGCCGCGAAGTTTGCATTTCCAGCGCCGCGAAGTAGGCGATTACGCCGAACAGTGCCGCCACGCCGACGATAAGCAGCCACTTCAATCGTCTCGCAGGCGAAAGCGTGGCGATGGCGCGCAACGGCAATCGGGCGAGGGGGCGATTCATGGCGGCTCCTGGATGCCTTGAGGCGAGCATGGCGGTCAGGTGGGCAGCGTGCCCGCGAGACATCCGGCAGCGGGCCCCGTAATGGGGCATTCAGCATAAACGTCTCGCGCTACGGCGCGGGGCGCGCGGGCAACGCTGCGTACTAGTTTAATCACGCAGCGACGGCGTGTGCAGCCAACGTGGTGGCGTGGCACACCCTAGGCGGAAACGGCGGAAACGTGTACACGAATGTCCGACGCGCGATTACGTCGTGTGCTTCGCCTCGATCGAAGCTTTTGTTCCACCCGTTCTGTCTTGCTGTCGCTTTCGGAATAAGCCGATGGCGCGGGCGCATGAAGTCGTCCAATGGCTTCGGCTTCGAGTTTTTCTTCGACGGGAGTATGCGATGATGGCGCGCTTCAATCGCTAACGGCGGTGCCGCGTCTCGCTTGAAACGCGCGATCGCATGCGGCACGGGCATCGTCGATGGCGACACTTTGGCCCCTTCGGGCAGCGCTGCCAAACCGGTATTCGCGATATTCATTCGAACGGTAGGCGCGACAAGGAGGCATACATGACAAGCTGGGCCGAGGAGCTGTTGCACGAACTTGTTTGCACAAGTTCCGATACCGAGATTTTCAACAAGATCGAAGCCGCGGCGCATGACCTGGGCTTCGAATATTGCGCGTACGGTCTGCGCGCGCCGTGGCCGATGTCGAAGCCGAAGACGCGTGTGCTGAGCAATTATCCGCAGACGTGGCAGAAGCGTTATCAGGAAGCGCGATATGTCGACATCGACCCGACCGTGCGTCATGCGCGCCGGTCGCAGGCGCCCGTCGTGTGGAGCGACGCGCTCTTCGCGGGCGTGCCGGAGTTCTGGAGCGAGGCGCAGGCCCACGGGCTGCGTTTCGGCTGGGCCCAATCGGCATTCGACAACTGCGGGGTGGGCGGCATGCTCACGCTTGCCCGATCAAGCGAGCCGCTCGACGCAGCCGAGTTGGCCGAGCACGAACTCAAGATGCGCTGGCTCGTGAATACGGCGCACCTCTCGCTCAAGCGCGTGCTGATGCCGACATTGATGGCGGAACCGGAGCGCGCCCTGACCGAGCGTGAAGTCGAAGTGCTGAAGTGGGCCGCGGACGGCAAGACCTCCGCCGAGATTTCGAAAATCCTCGCGATTTCGGTCGATACCGTCAACTTCCATGTGAAGAACGCGGTCGCGAAGCTTAAGACCAGCAACAAGACCGCCGCCGTCGTGCGCGCGGCGATGCTCGGCTTGCTGCATTGAGTGCAATTGTTCGCAATTGCATCAGAGCGCGCGGTCGCGGTCTGTGCGAGCGGCAGGCGGTTTTGCCGCGGGCGACGTAACGTTTTCGGCGCCATAGCACGCGATGCAGTTGCGGCCCGCCGCTTTGGCCGCGTAAAGCGCGGCGTCGGCGCCGTCGGTAAGCGCGCGCAGGTGCGTGAAGCGACACAGCGCCGTGCTGGCTACGCCGATGCTGACGGTGAGCACGCCATGCTCGCTTGCTTCGTTGCGCATGCCGAGCGCCTCGACCGACAAGCGAATGCGTTCGGCGACGCACAGCGCGCCCGCGGCCTCCGTCGCCGGCAGCAGCACGACGAATTCCTCTCCGCCGTAGCGCACCGCATGGTCGCTCGGGCGGCGCACGCCGTCCTTGATGCAATGGGCGACGGCCAAGAGGGCATCGTCGCCGGCCGCGTGGCCGTATAGATCGTTGAAGCCCTTGAAATGGTCGACGTCGATCAGCAGTACCGACAGCGGCGAGCATTGAGGCTCGGCGGCGGCCCGCCATTCGGCCGCCGCGAGCTCGTCGAACGCCCGCCGATTGCCGAGCCGCGTGAGGCCGTCCGTGCGCGCAAGCGCGCGCAATTCCGATTCCACCGCCAACCTGCGCCGCAACTGCCCGGCGAGGAGCACCGCTAGCCCGATGATGACCCCATCGAGCGCGCCGACGAGCGAGCCAAGCGTCCACGCGCGGCTCCGCCATTCGGCGTACATGTCGTCGGTCGACAACGCCACATCGACCACGATCGGAAACCGCCCGATGCGGCGGTAGGCATACCAGCGCGGCACGCCGTCGATCGCCGAGTAGCCGGAGAACACGCCACTCGATGCACCCGTGAAGCGCTCGAAGCGGGCGAGCGCGCTGCCGACGATGCGCTCGTCGTAGGGACGCCGCATCAGCATCGTGCCGTCGGTGAAGAAAAGCGCCATCGACCCGTGCGGGCCGAGATTCATCCCGGCGAACAGCTTGTGAAAATAGTCGACGCGCAGCGTACCGACGACGATGCCCGCGAAACTGCCATCGGGATGCGAGAGCCTTCGGCTGAGCGCGATGCTGGTACCGGCGTCGGGCATGCGCGGCTTGAACGGCCGGCTCACGTAAAGACCCGCGTCCGGCGAGTCGCGATGCACGGTGAAATAGTCGCGGTCCACGATGTTCATGCGCGGCGGCGTCAGAGAACTCGAATCGTAGAGGACGTTGCCGGCAGCGTCTGTCACGAGCATGGCGCCCACGTCTTCAGCGCTCGCGGAGCGGTCGAACAGCACCAGCTGCCGCACCTCGGGGCGCAGGCGCTCGAGACCGGGCAGCTTCATGCCTTCGATGACGGCTTGCAGCGACAGGTCATAGAGCTCGAGATTGCGTGCCGTGTCGCGCTCGATGAGCAGCGCGAGATTGAGGGCACCGTCTTCGGCGCGGCGCGCCGCGTCCGAGCGCATCTGCCACAGCACGAGCACGCAAATGGCCACAACGGTGGCCGCCAACGCGACACTGATCGCGATGATCGTTCGCCCGCGGATCAGCATGCGGACTGCGGCCGATGCGCACGGCGCGGGCAGGAGGACTCGACGTGAGCGGACGTTCGCATGCGATAACTCGCTCGGGCGTTGGCCGCGTCGGAGCGCGGCGGGCCCCCGCGAGCGCATGCGAGAGCACGCTCGCAGGAAAGTCGCTCAAGTATAACGGGGTACGACTCGTTTAAGGTAAGCGATATGCGTGATTTGGCGCGGCTCAGCGCGCGCGTTGGCGCAGTCGGTTCGGTGCGTCAGGACGGCCCGAGTGCGCTGGATAGGCCCAGTGCTCGATGCTGCCGGCGCTCAGGAACCGTTGGTCTGTCGATTGTCGTCGTCCGACTCCGCCCGCACGGCATCGGCGAAACGCGCGAGCGCCGCCAGCGAACCGCTGACGCTCACGTATTCCTCACGGCCGATCCTCGCGTCGAGCAGCACTGCCATGCCGGATTCTCTTGCCAGTTCGATGAGGTCCATCTGTCGTTGTCCTTGGACTTTGTTCATGGTGAATGAGTAGCCCGGTCTGTCATGCGAGATTGCCTGGTCTCGACTCGAGCAAAGCACGGTTCGTTCCTGCGACGCGTTTTTGTCGTGCCGACGCGCAAAGCTCCACCGTGAGCGCCTTTTTCCGACGAGCGCATGGGCTGCGCGCGAACCGCGTTGGTGCGCCCTCGCTTCTTATTGGTGCATTTGGCAGCAAAAGCTATGCAATGGCGTG
>DASZGN010000434.1:0-1885 GCA_035938775.1 Trinickia sp. | reverse complement strand
GTAGAACGTGCTCAGGTATCGCTCCAGCCGCCGCCCGAATCGTCGCTGCCGAAGTCGACGCCACCGCCGCCGTTGTCGTTCCAGTCGTTCGAACCTTGTCCGTAGTCGACATTGCCATCGTTATTGGCCGCATGGCGCCGCCGCGCTTCGTCGTCGTCGATATAGACGTCGCGCTCGATCACGCGGTCGCGCCCGTGCGAGAGCGCCTCGCCGAGCAGCACGCCCGTGAGGAGCCCCCCCAAGCCGCTGCCGAAGCCGCCGCCTTGCTGCACCACGACGGGCGGCTGCTGTTGCGAAGGGTACGGCTGTTGCGGCCCGTACGGCCCCTGCTGCTGAAGACGCTCGGCTTCCTGCGCATAGACGGATGGACCGCTTGCCGCCGCCGCGTTCGGGTCGGGCCGACCCTCGGCCCGGGCCTTCAGGCTGGCGAGCTGCCTGTCGAGTTCATCGAGCCGATAGGACGGCACAGAATTACCGCCGCTCGAGAGCGTCTCGACGAGCTGGCGCAGCTGGTTTTCCACGCCTTCGACTTCGCTTGCAAGCGATTCATGCCCCGGCGCACTCGAGAGGCGCGCGTCGAGCTTGAGCGAGCGCGCGGCATTGAGCAGCTCGGTTGCCCGCCTCAATTGCGCGCGGCGCTCCTCGTCGGCGCGGCCGTCCTCGTTCGAGCGGGCGCGGCGCAGCGTCCAGCGCAGCACGAGCGCAATCGCGACGACGACGAGCGCCAGACCGATCCACGCGGCCATCGACACGCCGTGATGCGGGTTGACGGCAGCCGCCGGCTGCGTTTGCACGAACGAGTTCGCGGTGCTGTGAGGCTGCGCGGCCGGCGCGGCGGCGTGATTGGCGGCGGCACGCACGCGCGCTTCGATCTGAGCGAAGCGTGCCGGATCGGCGAAGCGCATCTGAGGGTCGAGCGTTTTCGCCTGATCGATTTGCGCGAGGCCCTCCGCATAGCGGCCTTCATTCGCCAGCACCTGGCCGTAGAGATAATGCGCATGCGCATTGTTCGGATGCGCGTCGATCACCTGCGCGAGCTCGGCGTCGGCGGTCTGCCAATCGCCTTGCTGCATCGCCCGCTCGACCTGCTGAACGGTCGGCGCGGCGAACGCCGCGCTCGAAATCAGCAGCAGCGATCCGAGCGCGGCTGCGAGAAATCTTTTCATCTGCTGACCGGGCGGTGTGCGCCCGTCTCCTTGGCAATCCACATGGTAAGTGCGACGGCCCCGGCGAGCCGAAGTTCGCGCGCTCGCGTTCCGCGCTGCCGCCAGGCCGCCCCTTATTGCGCCGGCGTATTCAATTGCTTCTTGAGTGCTTCGAGGCGGTCTTCGACTGACGGACCGTTTTCGAGCGCCGCGAGCTTGTCGTCGAGCGCTTTGCCGGTCGCGGCATCGGCCGAATTCAACCGCGCATCGGAGCGCGCATTCGACAGCGCGACGTTGTCCTCGAGCTTGTTGAAATCCTCCGACAAATTCTTCCCGCCAATGCCGCCGAGCGCAGTGGCCGCCACATCCTTGGCCTGCGCGATTTGCTGCTTCGCCTGAAGGATGTTGGAGCGCGCGTTCAGATCGTTGCGGCGCTGGCGCATATCGGCGATTTGGCCTTTCAACTGATCGACCGACGGCTCGAGCGTCGCGAGCATGCGCGTGAGCGCGTCGCGTTCGGCTTCGGCGTTCGCTTGCGCCGCAAGTGCTTCGCGTGCGAGACCTTCGTCGCCCGATTGCAGCGCACGCTTCGCACCGTCTTCGTATTTCTTCGCCTTTTCGGTGGCGATATCGCGTTTGCTTTGCTGCGTCGCGACCTGCGCTTCGATTTCGATCAGCGCGTTTTCCGCCTTCGCGATGCTGTCGTCGAGCTCGCGCACGATCTGGCGCGAATCGCGCGA
>DASZGN010000433.1:0-29186 GCA_035938775.1 Trinickia sp. | reverse complement strand
CGATCGGTCCTCGACGAGGTCGGCATCCGGCGAGAGACGGATGTCTATATCTGCGGGCCGACTCGCTTCATGGCAGAAGTGAAAGAGGCGCTCGCGGACCGAGGCGTGGAACCCGAACAGATTTACGCTGAGATTTTCAACGGCGGTGAGTCGATGACGCCCGGTGTTCTGGACGTAGCAACGCGACGTCCGCATCAACCGAAGGACGATGCTGACACCGGTCCGCTGGTGTCGTTCGCGCGCAGTGGCATCGCCGCACACTGGAAACCTTCAACCTGTCAGAGCATTCTGGAACTAGCCGAGGCGTGCGACGTGCCCGTCCGATGGTCGTGCCGCACCGGCGTCTGTCACAACTGCGAGAGCGGATTGATCTCCGGGTCCGTCACCTACCATCCTGATCCACTCGATCTGCCTGCGGCGGGTAATGTCCTGATCTGCTGCGCCCGGCCGCAGGGCGATGTGGTGATCGACATCTAAGCGGCGTCGCAAGTGAACTCCATGGCAGGGGTCGTCCACTGGCGACGACGGCAGTGGGGCCGCTCAAATGCGCAGCCATGAAGGCTCTGGCGAAGCGCTGCGATCAGCAGGCTAGGGGCGGGCCGGACCGTTTCCCAGCTCCAGGATTTCGTCGGGATCCAGTCCACGGTCGATCCCGTGCGGCACGACCGACTGACCCGGCTCGAGGGCGAGTTTCTTATCATTGAGGAAGACATCGACCTTGTCCGGCTCGAAGGAGACAAGGTTGGAGACGCGTGCGACCTCAGGCCATGCACGTGGGTAGGACCACGCCGCCTTTTTGTTCTCGCCGATGTCGTAAACGCTACAGGTCAAATGCGATAGCCTTAATGTAGTCCATATCTCCGTTTACCCCTCCCTGAGCCGCTTGCGGTGTGCCGCAACCTTGGCGCGGTTGCCGCAACTTGCCATGCTGCACCACCTGCGGGCGTGCCCGCGCGTGTGGTCGGCGAACGTCAGCGTGCACCCCTTGCCCTCACAGGCCTTCACGTACTGGAAATCTTCCTCGCACACGAGCTTTGCCAGGACCTCGGCTATCGGCATCAGCAACGACTCCGGTGATTGCCAACGCCGCTTGGCACGAAAGGCGAACCCCGAATCCGCATTGGCGACGATTTCTCCATGTTGCTCATCACGCTCGAGCAAACGGTTCAAGGGTTCGAGTTCCTTCAAATCTTTGACGAGCAGGGGGCGTCCTTTTTTCTTCTGCACAAATCCCCTGAACCACTCTCGCAGGCCGCGTGCTTTCGCTGCGACTTCATCAAGTTCCGCAGAGGCGTACTGTGACCGCATCGCTCCGAGCACCTCGGTCGGCACTAGTCCAGCCTGTTCCAGCCAAGCCATCAAGCCTTCCCCATCGCTAATCCAGTCGACCTGCTCATCAACTGGCGTCGCAACCGAATTCAGGAAATCGAGCCCTGGCGCATCGGCGACGAAGATCGCCGGAGTCTGTAGGTAGTCCATATCGAACGACAACTGTTTCACTGCAGGCAGTGTAACCGCCAAAAACCACCTTGACAAGTTACAACCCCGTGAGTAACCTGCAAAACATACGCATGAGGGTTACCGAGTCGATACGCGGCTTATCCGTTTCCGGTTGGGTCGTATGCGGGTAATTGGGGTGTCGACAGATCTGGTCAACGCTTATCGTTCAAGGCGAAGCAAATGGGAAGCGTGACCCGTGAAGGCGAGAGTTGCTTCATACCTGTTTCGCTCGCGAGTAATTAGTTCACTTGTTGAGGGAATTGATGTCCACTTCTACTTATCGCTATGCCGACGTTGACGGTTTCAAGGTGTTCTATCGGGAATCCGGCCGAGTGGGAGCGCCAAAGTTGCTACTGCTTCACGGATTTCCGAGTTCGAGTCACATGTTTCGGGACCTCATGCCCCGACTGGCGGACCGGTACCATGTCGTCGCTCCAGATCTGCCGGGATTTGGTCTTTCTGACATGCCGAGCCGCGACACCTTTGCGTACACCTTTGACAACATCGCGAGTGTGATCGACCGCTTTACCGAGGTGATCGGGTTCGACCGGTTCGCCATTTACGTTTTCGACTACGGTGCACCTACGGGATTTCGGCTCGCGCTGAAGCATCCGGAGCGAATCGCCGCAATAATCTCCCAGAACGGGAACGCCTATGAAGAAGGTTTGAGCGAGGGGTGGAACCCTATTCGGGCCTATTGGCAGGACGCTTCCCAAGCCAATCGTGAGGCACTTCGCGTCATGCTGACGAAGGAGACTACCGTATGGCAGTACACGCACGGTGTACGCGATACGACGTCTGTGTCCCCGGATGGGTACTCGCTCGACGACTACTATCTGAGCCGCCCGGGCGCAGATGAAATCCAGCTTGACCTTTTCGGCGACTATCGGAGCAATGTGGCGCTGTATCCCGCATTCCAGCAGTATTTCCGAAACCACAAACCTCCATTCCTCGCTGTCTGGGGAAAGAACGATCCGTTCTTTCTGCCCGCAGGCGCCGAGGCATTCAAGCGCCACATGCCCGACGCGGTAGTGCGCTTCTTCGATACCGGCCACTTCGCGCTGGAGACGCATGCCGCAGAAATTGCAGCGGCCATATCCGATTTCCTTATTTGATGACATGCGGACTACCTGGGCCGTTTTCACAACCCAGTGCCAATCAAAGGAGTAGCCACACGCGCAAAATTGTGCTCAAAAACTTCGGGGTCCTGACAGACTCGTCTATACCGAGTTGCTGGTAGAAAAGCGGTGCCACCAGATGGGGGCAAGTGATGAGGATGTTTATCGAACGTCGGCTTTACCTGCCGGCAGTGTTATAGGAGTAGTGACGTGAGAGCGATTGTTCTAGAGGGTTTTGGTGGTCTCGAAGCTTTGGTGTACAAGGAAATCCCGAAGCCCGAGCCAAAGGAAGGAACCGTAGTAATCAAGATCAAGGCGTTCGGCATTAACCATGCTGAGTTGCACATGCGTCGCGGCGAATGGGCTGAAGCCGCACCGGTGAGCGGTATTGAATGTGTCGGTATCGTTGAATCATGCCCGGGCGGCGAGTTCGCCGTGGGCACCAAAGTGGCGACAATGATGGGCGGCCTTGGTCGTACGATCAATGGGAGCTACGCGGAGTACACACGCGTACAGGCGAGCAACGTGGCGGTGATCGAGTCGGATCTTTCGTGGGCGGAGCTAGCTGCCATTCCGCAGTCATACGCAACAGCGTGGACATGTCTGTTCCGTAACCTGAAAATTCAACGTGGGCAGACTATTGTGATTCGCGGCGCGTCGTCTGCACTCGGGCTTGCCGCAGTGAACATGGCGGTGAATGCGGGGTTGACGGTAATTGGCACCACGGTCAGCACATCGAGCTTTGAGCAACTGAAGGCGCTTGGTGTGAGCCGTTGCGAGATCGAACGGCCCGATCTTTCGCAGCATATCGCGGAGCGCAAGCAACTGGATGCGGTGCTGGATCTTGTCGGTAACAGTACGCTGCTGGATTCGCTGTCCATGGTTCGCCGTGACGGAAAAGTATGTCTGGCGGGCTGGCTTGGCGGACTGGCGCCGATTGCCGATTTCAATCCCCTGCTGCAGATGCCGAGCGGCGTGGACTTCACGTTCTTCGGCAGTTTCGTGTTCGGGACACCGGGTTTCCCACTGTCGGACGTGCCACTTCAAACGATCGCCGCTGACGTCGCGGCGGGGAAGTATTCGGCAAAGCCGTGGCGGGTCTTCCGTTTCGACGAGGTTCCCGAGGCGCAACGTATCATGGAAGCCAACGAAGCAAAGGGCAAGATGGTAGTTGTGCATGACGAGTAAACGCTCCGATTTGGCCGGACGCCGTCGGCGATCGCGCGGGAGCGCGGTCGCGTGACCGAAGGCGGCATCGAGGCGGTCAAGTCGGCGAGCTACGATGACGGCCAGGTCATCGAGATCTGGCTGCACGTCGCGCTCAACACGTGGACGAATTACATCAATGTGGTTGCGCAGATGGACATCGTATAGCCGCAAGGGCCCGCTTCGTAACAGAACGATAGCCGGCGGCTGCCTCGCTTGAGTTGGGCCACCAGTAGACAAACCGCCCGAAAGCTGCCGTTGAGGATTCCCACGCCCGCTTCTTAGAACGTTCATCGAACTGGTGCTATCGGCCATCTTCGGACGTTGGCCCATGCTTTCAAGTGGACCGTCGAAAGCGCATTGAGCGTGAGGGGCGCCGCGCCGGATCAGTATGAGTGCACGGATGTTATCGGCTGCGGCGCCTTCGGTTTGCTTCTGCTTCGACTTTAATGACCCGATTCGTGCATGCTCAGATTGTTCTTGACGGACTGTACCCCGGCCACGCTGCCGGCCGTGGCGGCTGCGAGCTGGATTTCCTCCTCTGTCGGCACGGTGCCGTCGAGCGTGACGACTCCGTCTTTGGCGAGAATGACGATGTCCGAAGAAGTGAGGTGCTTCGTCTTGGTCAATGCATGCCGGACCTTCTTTGCAAGCTGGCGATCCTCCGCGCGCATGGCTTTCTTGGACAGCTGCGCGGAACCGCCAGCGGTTCCCGAGACTGTCTGGGCGCTTGCATTTGCGGCCCCAAACAGCGCTGCAATGGTCAGAAAGGTCATTGCGATTTTTTTCAGCGAGGTCATCAGAGACTCCTTTTAAAAGAAAAGCCCGAAAGATTCGGACATTACGCAACGCATAGCGTGCGGGTTTGACGGAAGTTTGCTACTCGTGCAGTCAAACAGTCAAACGTAGAAGGCAACAGAACATGGTCCGCTATTTGCGTAATGGTCTGAAGCCCGCGCGAACCTCCTCGGCAAATAATTGCGGCTGTTCCCACGCCGCAAAGTGCCCGCCTTTACCAACCTTGTTGTAATAGATGAGGTTGTGATATGCCGTGCGCCCGAGCACGGCCGAGGTAATCGCCGCTGCCGGCTGGTCATAACCGTCACCGTGATCAAGAATCCAGGCTGCCAGGCCAATGGGCGAATCCGTCAAATCGTATAGCGTTTGCGGGCGCGTCGCCATCAGATGGTCGGCCTGGTTGACGCGTTTCAGCGGTCTTGCCCATGCCCAGATCGAAGCCATCGCCGGCATTCAATTCGACAAGTCCTTGATGGCGTCCTATACCGGCCGCTGAGGTGTTGATGAGCCAACGGCAGCAATGGCCGAGTACTCGCCGACCGACACAGCCACGCGAACGGCCGTTGTACCTTGGAAGCTGCCTTTGAAGGTGCACCGGGTCGAAGGGCCGAAGTGGGTCGAAAGTGCGCATCCAATGAAGTTCGATGCGGACGTTCACGCTCAGCTAATTGGTGAACGTCGGCTCAGAAGCCGTCCGTGGCCAACCCAGCACCTATGGGCAAATGGCGGCTTCGGCCGAGCAACTGCCGTCCGAAGTGATGTCGATGATCGGCTCTTCATCGGCCGACTTTTACGCAACCTTGACGCCGATCCGGGTAGCCTTAACGTAAGCAACGGATAACGGAGGCGATATGACGCAAACACTGGCGGGCCTGCGGGCTCCCTTCGGATTGGCAACGTCCCGGCCCCCCGCCAACCACGTCTTGCGCCGGGCCGCAACGTGATGATGCGCCTTACCTTCGACGCGCAATATGCCACTCCACCGCGCCAGGCGCTGATCCGCGAGTGCGGCGATCGGCCATGGACCGTTTGCGCGGCACCTCCGCACGGAACGGGCCGCGTGCGAGCTATCGCCGTTACAGAGGACAATCAATTCGACATCTAAAAAGGTTTAGGCGCAATAACACAATCATGTACATCGCTCTCATTTTCAAAAAATTCGTTACCCTCCTAGCATTGGTCGACCCGTTCGCCATGGTGCCCATTTACCTCGGTGCCGTCATTGGCAGAACGGCCCAGCAGAAGGAAGCCTTTGCTCGTGCGGTAGGCCTGGCTGTGAGCATTGCCCTACTCATTTCCGCCTTCGCCGGAAGTGCTATTTTGAGCGCTTTCGGTATCTCCTTTGGCAGCATGCAGGTAGCCGGCGGTATTCTCGCGCTTATCCTCGCTATCGCAATGGTGCTGGGCAAGGAGGAAGCAGTTAAGCAGGGCCACTGCCCCAAAGAGGTCGCCCCGAAAATCGTCCCGCTGGCCATGCCCTTGATGGTCGGCCCCGCTGCTATCAGCTACTCCATCGCCAACGGGCACTGGACGTCAGGCCATGAGCTGCCGAGCCTACTTTTGCCTCCATTCGTAGTGGGCATTGTCACGTGGCTCACCTTCGGCATGTCAGCCAAGGCCGACAAGGCAGTCAATGCGACTTCTATCGACCTCATCGAAAAGGTCGGGGGCTTCCTGCTGGCGGCTATGGCGGTCGAAATGGTCGGAACGGGTTTGAAAAGTATGTTTCCCGCGCTGGGCACCTAAGGACCTTACTTACCGGTCGGAAATTTAGATAAAGAACTTTTTGAGTTCGGTAGCGCTGCGATTGTCAACGATTGACCCTGCAAATGCTAGTCGGCCGATCCTGGGCCATAAACGGTCGGCGCGTCCGATGAGCACCCCTTAGCGGACGCGCCAACACGTGTTCGCGACAGGCGGCTTTGGCCGATGACCGGCCAAGCGCATCGAGAGAATGAATGACCGCTGCACGCTGGAAACTGCCGATAAGGTGGCGCGTGGTCCAACGTCCGGATGGGTCGTGACAAATTGGTCGCGCGCAAGTGCCCCATCACGCCGCCATCGCCATCGCAACCGGCGTCTCCAGCACCGGCAACCGCGCACTTTCGTGCTCGCGCAGCGCATCGTAACCAAACACCCACCCCGGCTCGGTCGGCCCCCGCATAAACGTATTCGCCGCGGACACCCGATGCACTTCAGCAAGCCGCGCCGCGCGCGTCTTCGCAAACATCTCGAACGCAGCCGCAAAGTTACGGTCGCCCATCAACGCCCGCATGAGAATCGCCGCATCCTCAAGCGCCATCGCCGCGCCTTGCGACATAAACGGCCGCATCGGATGACACGCATCCCCGATCAGCACCACACGCGCGTTGCCAAATTCAAACCGCGGCGGCCGCTCAAACAGCGCCCACTTCGTCACACTACCGTGCGGCGCACAAGCCAGCATGCGCCCCACATCGGGATGGAAGTCCGCAAAGCGCGCACGCATTTCCTCAAGATCACCAGGCATCGACGACGCCTCGACCGGCCACTCCCTCTGCGGCATCATCGCCGCGAAGTAGAAATCACGCCGTGCCCGGTCGAGCCAATACGAGAGCACGAACGTGTCGTCGCCCCACCACTTCGTCAAGTCGTCGATACGCAAACCGCCAAGCAGTTCCCGCGGATACGAGCCGCGAAACGCGACCTGCCCCGAGAACACCGGCTGCTCATGCCCGCATAGCGCGCTTCGCACACGCGAACGCAACCCATCGGCACCGATCACAATGTCGGCATCGGCGCGGCTGCCGTCCTCAAACGCAAGCGCGATCGTCTCGCCCCGCCAGTCGAGTCCCGCAAGCCGCTTGCCCCAATTCACCGTGCCGCGCGCAACAGCCGACATCAGCGCCGCGTGCAGCTCGCCGCGTCGCAATGCCACGAACGGTGCACCGAATTGCTGATGCGCTGCATCGCCAAGACGCAGCGCATAGAGCATCTCGCCGGATAAAGCATCGCGATTGAGAAAGGCCGCGGGCTCCTGTCCGCTCATCAACACCTGTCGATGCACGTCAAGCCGCCGCATCACACGCATCAAGTTGGGACTCAGATGAATGCCGGCGCCCACCCGCGTGAATCGTTCGGCCTGCTCATAAACGGTAACGACCCATCCCGCCCGCTGCATCAGCGCAGCGAGCGCAGTGCCGCCGATACCCGCGCCGACGATGGCGATACGCACCGAATGCGCATCTCGCACGATTTGCGCGCTCTTCATTGAACGCTCCTCGGAACATGAAATCGATGGCGCAACGAAGCGAACCGCGCACGCACGCGCAACCGATGAGTTCACCGATCAAACGAAATCAAACGCCATCGACCACAATCGCAATGCTTCGCGCCGTACGGTCGCGAATCGCCTTGGCCGCCTGATACTCGGTCGATCGATGCCACTCCCGTGCCTGGCGAGCAGAATCGAATTCGATGACGATGACACGCTTGGGCATCCACTCCCCTTCCAAATTCTCGGCAGCGCCGCCGCGCACCAGAAAACGCCCACCGTAACGAGCAAGCGTCGGAGCGCCGAGCCGTCGGTACTCCTGATAGCCCTCAGCATCGTGTACGTCGATGTCGAAGATCACGTAAGCCGCCATGGTCATACTCCTTCGAACGCGACACTGCGTACCGTGCCGGCATGCAAGCGCAGCTTCCGCGCGGCCTGATACTCCGGCGATGCGTGCCAGCGCCGCGCCGCCTCCACCGTCTCGAACGCGAGCACGACGATGCGCCGCGGATGCCAATCGCCTTCGAGCGCAAGCGCTTCGTCGCTGCGAGCAAGCACGCGTCCCCCATGCTGCTCGATGCTCGGAACCCCAAGCTTGCGATAAGCGGCGAATGCTTCGGGCTCCTTAATGTCGACTTCCACCACGACATATGCAGTCATGTCAGCGCCCCTCCTGTGAAAGACCGCAACCGCGCGCGCAAACATGCTCGCTTTCACCATCACCTTCGCTTGCGGTTTCAAGCGCCACAAACACCCGCCCTCCGGCAATCTTCACCGGATACACCCGCACCGGCTTTTGCAAAGGCGCGCACATCGGTTGACCGTTGCGCACGTTAAAGCGCCCCTGATGCAGCGGGCACTCGATCTCGTCTCCAAGCAAGAACCCGTCGGTGAGCCGCGCATCGCCGTGCGTGCAGCGGTTCTCGGTCGCATAGATTTCGTCATCGACCGCATAGAGCGCGATATCGCGTCCTTCGACAAGCACGCTCGCGAGCCCCCCGTCGCTCACCGTGCGCGCATCGATCACGTCATGCCAGCTTTCGTTCATCGTCTGAGCCCTCACACCGGATAGATGAGCGAGTTCGGAATCATCTCGCTGTCGTAGACGCAAAGCCGCGACTCAATGAGCAATCCCTGCGGCGTTCTGCGAATACGGTCGACGTATCGTCCCGTGTTGTAGACGTCGCTCATCTGCTCGCATTTCGTGCGCAGCACCGCGTAGTTCGCCTCGGCTTCGATCACATCGCCCCGCACGGCATGCACAAGCGGCATCCCAACGATATGACGCTGGTAGTACGGGTCGTAGAACAGCGTGTCCTTGATGCCATACACGCGATCTTTCAGCATGCCCTTGCTTTCGAAATCCATCACGGCAAGTGGAAAGCCGCGTTCATGGTTCTCGCGCGGCACGACCTTGTAGATGCACTCATCGACAAAAAACTCGGGCCAGGCGTCCCAATCGCCCACATCGAGCACAGCCGCGTAACGCGCATAAAGGGTAACGAGCTCGTAGTACTCGTCGAAGGTGAGTCGCGGGGCGGCATCGACATGCCGTGTTGCGGTCTCCAACGGAGTGGTCATCGCAGTCATTTACGCCTCCATCACTTGGCGCCAGTACTGGTACATACCGCGCACGAGCGTTTCGCTCACCATGTGGTCGGTGCGATCATCCACCTGCCGGCCGCCCAGTTCGTTGAACACGTGCCCGCTTCGCACCGCTTCAAAGCTTTGCTGCACGCATTCGATGACTTCACCGTCGTCCGCGGAGACGAAGCCCGCCGGCCCGAACAGGTTCGCCTGTCGCAGCCGCCGGCGCGTCATCTCGGCATCGTCGGTTTCAAAGCCGAAATGCGTCCAAACGTAATCGAACACGCCAGGGCCAATCGGCCGGATGCGCCGCGTGGAAAGCGCGTTCACCTGCTGCTGGATAATCACGCTCGGCAACAACGTCAGCATCACGACGGTCGGGTCGCCCCACCACGGTTCATGCACGACATCGAGAAAGCGATCGTCGTTCAGCGTCATGCGCGCCTTGAAGCTTGTGACGTTATGCGTGACTTCGCCGCCCCCGCCGCCGCTGCGTATCGAGATCATCGCGCCGTGCCGATGGTGCGCATCGGTCACGAGCTGCGCGGGATTGTCGGCGCGCCACAAACCGAAGTTGACGAACCACGTATGCAGTAGCCCCGCGTGATACGGGTCCTTGATGTTCTCCTGCATCAACTTCCAATTGCTCGGAATCCGTTGCCGCGTGTACCCCAGCACTGTCAGCTTCGGGCCATGGAACAGGCGGTCGTAATACCCGAGTATTTGCGGCCCCAAGAATTCTTCGAATGATTCGACCTCCTGATCAAATGACGCGAACACGGCACCGCCTCGCGTCGAAACGCGCAGCCGCCTCAGGCCGTGGTCCTTCGGATCGAAATCGGCAGGCATGCCGCCGTTCACGCGCCCACCCTGGCGCACGCCGCGCCGAAACGGCACGCCGATCAAATTGCCGCACAGGTCGTAGTTCCATTGGTGATAAGGGCAATGAAAGTCCTGCGCGTTGCCCGAGCGTTCGCGGCAAAACTGCATGCCGCGATGCGCACAAGCGTTCTCGAAGACGGCCACCTCTCCTTCGGGTGTGCGCGTCATGAGCACCGAGCGTTCGCCCACTTCCGTGCGCTGGAAGTCGCCCGCTTCAGGTATCTCCGCTTCAAGGCCGATGTAGCACCAGTGCCCCGAATAAAACAAGCGCTCGAGCTCGCGCCGATAAAGCGCCTCGCTCGTGTAAGCCTCGTACGGCGTGCGGCTCGCGCCCTCGCCTTTCCAGTCGAGCCTGATCGGCGTCTCAGTGAGTGCGTCCAATTGATTCTCCTCGTGTCGTCGGTCGATGGAAAAGGCCCGGATGCGCGGGCGCGCTTGCATAGCGGTCAGCAGCGGCCGCACGCCTTGCGCGTACCGCGTCCGCAAGCAGTTCGATAAGTTGAGCGGTGTCGTTCCAGCCGAGGCATTCGTCAGTAATGCTCTGGCCGTAGGCGAGCGGCACGCCGGGAATCACTTCCTGGCGGCCATGCGTGAGGTGCGACTCGATCATCACGCCCGCAATGCGCGTCTCGCCGCCCGCGATCTGCCGCGCAAGGTCGCGGCACACGTCGGCTTGCGCCCGCGCAAGCTTTCCGCTGTTGCCGTGGCTCGCATCGACGATCACGGCAGGCTTCATGCCGGCACGCTCGAGCTCAGCGCATACGGCGTCGATGCTTGCGCCGTCGTAATTGGGCTTCCTGCCGCCGCGCAGCACCACGTGCGCGCTAGGATTGCCTTCGCTCGACGCCGCCTCGACGCGCCCGTCCAACGACAGCGCCAGATAACGGTGTGACGCTCGTGCGGCCGCAAGGGCGTCGATGGCAACCCTCACGTTGCCGTCGGTGCCGTTCTTGAAACCGATCGGCAACTCGAGGCCCGACGCGGCCTGGCGGTGCATCGGGGATTCAGTGGTACGTGCGCCGATAGCGGCCCAGGAAATGAGGTCGTCGAAATAGCGCACCGTCATCAAGTCGAGGAACTCCGTGGCCGCGGGCACGCCCAGCGCGTGGATATCGAGCAATAGCTGCCGCGCACCGTGCAAGCCTTCATCGATGCGATAGCTGCCGTCGAGCCGCGGATCATTGATCCAGCCTTTCCACCCGAGCGTCGTGCGCGGCTTCTCGAAGTAGACGCGCATCACGATTTCGAGCGCATCGCGATAGGCGTCGCGCAATGGAGCAAGACGCTTTGCGTACTCGAGTGCCGCTCGTGCGTCGTGTATCGAGCAGGGGCCGACGATCAGTGTGATGCGTGTGTCCTCGCGGCGCACGATGCGCGTGATCGCCTCGCGTGTGCTGCGCACGAGCGCAAGCGCCGATGGGCTTGCGAGCAACGACGCGCGTAGTTGCGAGGCCGTGACGAGCGGCGCCGCATGAGGGGAAAGCGGCCTGCTATCGATGACATCGTCCATGTATTCGTCCATGTATCTCTCCGCATCTGCCTAAACGCAATCACAACCGGGTTCGATTGGATGGCTGGCTCGCATTAAAGCGGAGGCAACGCATGGCGAAAACTGGCAGAAATTCCAGAGATTCGGCTCGACTGGCAGTTCTCTCAGTTCATCCGGAGATGAACGAATCTATAGTTGTGCCAACGTTTGGCCGCCAGCGTTTTACCGTCCGTCATTGGAGAAGCACAATGGGAAAAAGACATTTCGAAACGCCGATCGAAGTGAAGTATCGCGACGTCGATTCAATGGGCCACGTCGGCAGTGCCGTCTATTACGACTACTTGCAGCATGCCTATCTGACTTTCATGCACGAGCTGCTCGATCTGCCACTCTCCGAGAAGCTGCCGCACATCATGGTGAAAACGGCATGCGAATACCTGTCGCCCGCACATTACGGCGATCGGCTGAAAGTGTGCAGTAGCGTGACGCGCTTCGGCTCGAAAAGCTTCGACCTGGAGCATGTCATGAAGCTCGATGCCGATGACGGTCAAATCGTCGCGAAAGCGTATTCGACTCACGTCATGTACGACTACGCGAATAACGCGTCGTTACCGGTTCCAGAGGAATTCAAGGCTCGCGTGGAGCGGTTTCAAGGCGCGCTTTGAGGTTTGAAATGGCGCTCGCGGCGCGGCGAAGTCTGCTATTGCCGCCGGGCGCCGCGCCCTGACCGGCCGGCCCCGCCTCGTCATGCGAGGCACTCGGGGCTGGCCGTTCGGCCGTTCGGCCGTTCAGTTGAAAGCGATGATGCCAAGCATCACCGCCTTGACGGCGGCGTGCGTCTTGTTAGAAGCGTTGAGCTTGGAAATGGCGCTGGCCACGTGAAAGTTGATCGTGCGCTCCGTCACGCCAAGAATCATGCCGATTTCAAAAGAGGTTTTTCCGGCCGCGGCCCAACGCAAGACCTCGCATTCCCGCTCACTCAGCCGGGATACGCCTCTTGCATCGCCGCGCAACGGCAACGGCGGCACATATTCCTCGCGCTTAATCACTTGCTCCATTTTCCACTCCGCAAAAAAGCAATGTATGCCAAGTCACTCGGTCCACCCGTCGTTTTTGCCGACAGCACATCCATTCATTGCGCGGCAAACGGGACTACACGGCATCTTTCGAAAATTCCCCGATGCACTTTGAGAATAGGGATAAGAAATCGACTGGAACCCGCGGTTCATTCGAGGCGTGGAATCGAGCGTCTGCGGTTGGGGACCCCGACCTCGCATGGTCTATGTGGCAGCGAAAAAGAGCTGAAGGCTCCCCGCCGCTTTTTTTATCGCGCGTTTCAGCATAGTCGCAGTTGCGGCACTGCGGAAGATGCGTGAAGCGCACTATATTCCTGAGTACGGCGCCATATATGGCGCCTTGACGGGGTGGCTGCCATGACATCAATCGACTTGAATATGCTGGTCGTGCTCGATGTGCTGCTGACGGAACAAAGCGTCGTGCGCGCGGCACAACGTCTCGAACTGAGCCCGTCGGCAATGAGCCGCGCCCTCGCCCGTTTGCGCGCCGTCACGGGAGATCAATTGCTCGTGCGCGCGGGCCATTGCCTCGTGCCGACGCCTCTAGCGCTGGAGTTGCGCGCCAATGTGAGCGCCGTCGTGGCCGATGCGCAAAACGTCCTGCGGCCTTCGGTTCATCTCGATCTTGCCTCGCTCGAGCGAACCTTCACGATTCGCGCGAACGACGGCTTCATCGAACGCTATGGGCCGAGCATCGCGGCGCTCGTCGAAGCCGAAGCGCCGCTTGTGCGTTTGCGCTTCGCGGGCAAGCCGGACAAGAGCGGCACCATGCTGCGCGACGGCATTGCCGACATCGAGGTGGGCGTGGTCAGCAACATGGCGCCGGAGTTGCGCATCCAGGCGCTCTTTCGCGACAAGTTCGTCGGCGTCGTGCGGGCGGACCATGCGCTGGCCGCCGGCGACATCACGCCGCAACGCTATGTCGCTTACCGGCACATCAGCGTGTCGCGACGCGGGCAACCGTTCGGCCCCATCGACCATGCCCTGCGCGAGCTCGCACTCGAGCGCGCCGTGAGCGTGATCGTGCCGAGCTTTCCCGATGCTTTGGCGCTCGCGCGTTCAAGCGATCTCGTCGCCAATGTGCCCGAGCGCCAAACCGACGGCACGCGCAACGGCATGTGCACCTTTCGCCTGCCCGTCGCCACGCCCGATGTGACGGTGTCGCAAATCTGGCATCCGCGCTTCGAGGGCGATAGCGCGCATCGCTGGCTGCGCGCCGCGCTGCGGCGCGTGTGCAGCGACGCGCCCGCAACCGCGGAGTGAGCGCGGCAATGCCGCCGAAACGAACGGGTTGGGTCAGCCGCCTTTACATGCGTCCTTCATGGCACGCTGCATCTCTTCGGGGCTGACGTCGCGCGTATGCGTAGCGATATGCCAGCGGTGCCCGAACGGGTCTTCGACATGCCCCCACCGGTCGCCCCAGAACATGTCGGCTAGCGGCATCACGACCTTGGCGCCCGCGGCGACGGCCGCTTCAAACGTCTTGTCGGCGTTCTCGACGTACAGATAAAGGCTCACGGGTGTGCCCTTTATCGCCTTCGGCCCGAGCATTTCTTGCTGTGGCGATTCGTCGGTCAGCATCAGCGTCGAGTCGCCGATCTTGATCTGCGCGTGCGCGATCTTTCCGTCGGGGCCCGGCAAGCGCGCAAGCTCGGTCGCGCCGAATACCTTCTTGTAAAACTCGATGGCCTCGGCCGCACCTGCGCAGACGAGGTAGGGGGTCAACGAATGCATGCCTTCCGGAATCGGCTTCACGGATGACGTGGACATGGTATGGCTCCTGTTAGCACGTTGTAAGAAATTGAGCTTCGCGGCCGGTCTTGCCGATTTTCGCAAAGCTCCACTTCCACGACGAACGATAGGGCGCCCGTTCGACATGCACAGGAATTTTTTTATTTGTCAGCAGCCAGCCGGGAAGTCTCCGATATTTGGCGATGACTCTCGGTGCCTCGATGCTCGATGCTCGATGACTCAATGACTCACCGACCGAAGAAGATGTCTTTTCCCCCGCTAGTGGCCACCGGGCGTCCCGCGTCGTACGTGCCTTTGAGCGACGCACCTTCGCCGCTTGGGTTCGCGCTGGCGGCCGTCTGTGCGCCCGCATGCTTCGCAGCCACGCGTGCTTCGGCGGCCAGGATTTGTTCAGGGTAATCGTAGTCGTTCGCCGCAGCGGGGTTGTATCCGGCTTGCTCAAGTTCGATGAGCTCGTTGCGCACCTCGGCGCGCGTCTTCGGACCATTCGATTGCGCGTAAGCAGCTAGTGGCACCGCGAGAACCAAAGCGGCGGTGGCCGAATAAACAAGCAGTTTCATGATGTTTACCTCAGAAGATAATCTCCTGTAGCAGACACGCAAATCACACCGTATCCACATAACGGTAAGTCTAGTTAAAACGCTCAATTATTTATCGCTGATTGAACGAAGACACCATTACAGCATTTCACTTAGAATGATGTAGATAATCGTCTGTCGATTAACGAATCCATAGGCCATCGCGCTCCACACATCGAGGGCGATCAGTTGCCAGCGAATCGCTACGCGCGTAAACGTATTATGTTTCGGCAGCGAAAAGTGAATTCACCCGATCGCTATTGATGACCGCCGCTCGATAACTAAACTTCAAATCGTAAACAGCGCACGGCCCAACGGCACCTCAATAATCCGATCAATAGGCTTGGAGAATGAAATGGACATCCTCGATATCGCACGAAAATCCGGAATGACCGTTGTACTCGACGCAAGGATCGGACAGCAGGAATATCGGACTGTCTATGGCTCGGTCGGCGCACTCGAGCGCTTTGCGGAATTGGTCGCCGAATCGTTGCAGGATGAAGCGAGGAGTGACGCATGAGCGCGCCACACTACGAGCGAGCCTCATGCTCCATCGCCCGCGTGGCGGCGGCGAGCCGAGCATCGGCTGCCTACCGCTCATCCGTCATTCCGCTGCGGGAAAATCCACATCGGTATCATTGATGCGATTGAAGACGTTGGTGAAGACGATTACCGCGATCGCAAGCGCGATCTCCGCCAATTGCGAATCCGTGTAACCCGCCGCCTTGATCGCGGCAAATTCGTCGTCACTGATCGTTCCGCTTGTGCGGACCAGCATACTCACGAAGCGCGCGAGCGCGTCGAACTTCGCATCGCCCGTGGCCTCGCCCGCGCGGATCCACTTCAACGCTTCCGGCGTCAGGCCCACCATCTTGCCTATCATGACGTGCGCGGCGACGCAGTGGTGAGACTCCTGTCATGAAGTGAAACCGATCGAAGAGCCTTTACTTTAAGGAGGACGCCCCGCCCCGATAATGCCGCACGGACTCGACAACATGCTCATTCGACTCAACGTCGATATTCGGCTCGAAGTAAAATCCGCTGGCCCCCTTTCGCCGTCGCATGCACGGCGCCAACCTCAATGCCCGCTCCCATGACATGGGTCCGACATGGATCTGCTAAGCCGATTGCTCTCGCTCACGCCCGTCAGCGGCAAGCTTGAATTGCGTTGCCGCTTCGGCGCGCCATGGGCCGTCGACGAGACGGCCGCCGGCGCGCGGGAGATTCCTTACCATGTGCTGCTCGGGGGCACCGCCGTCATCGAGGACGAGCATGGCCCGGCCGAGCCGCTCGTGGCCGGCGACATCGTGCTCTTTCCCGCCGGCAGCGCGCATCGAATACATGACGGCAGCGGCGCGCCGCCAAGGGCCGCCACACGCACTGCGAACGGCTCGCCCCTCATCGTCGTCGAAAACGGCGCACCGACGCCGACGGCCGACTTCCTCTGCGGGCGGTTCATTCTCGGCGCCGTGCCGGACCATCTGCTGCGCGACCATCTGCCCTCACGTCTCGTGGTGAGCAGCGCGGCGCACGAGCAAACCGCGCGCGGTCACACGCAGCTCGCGCGCCTCATCGCACTGATGAGGGAGGAGGCCGACCACCAAGGCCCCGGCAGCGAGACATTGATGAACCACCTGTCGGCCGCACTCTTTTCGCTGACGCTGCGCTTTGCGAGCGCGGTCTCGCAGCCGGCGCATGGCCTGCTCGCGCTCGCGGGCCGGCCACGGTTGCAGCCCGCCCTTTCCGCAATGTTCGAGCGGCCGGGCGAGCAGTGGACGCTCGAGCAGTTCGCCGCGCTCTGCAACATGTCGAAAGCCACATTCGTGCGGCAGTTCCGGGATGCAATCGGCCGCTCGGCCACCGATGTGCTGACCGAAGTGCGCATGACGCTCGCCGGACGCATGCTCGTGCAAACCGCTCGGCCTGTCGCCGACATCGGCGAGGCCGTCGGTTATCAATCCGATGCCGCGTTTCAGCGCGTCTTCAAACGCCTTATCGGCGTTACGCCGGCTCGGTGGCGCGCTTCGAACGGCAATCCTGACGGCAATTCCGACGGCAATTCCGACGGCAATTCCGACGGCAAGTGACGCGGCCGGCGAGGGATGCTGCGCGCAGGCTTGCCGCGCCTGTCGGCGCTTCCCATTAATTGGCGAAACGCACATCGGCAGTCCGTATTCGCACCCATTGTTAAGCGGTTGATGACATGCCACATTGGCGCGGGTCCTCCCGTATGCCCGTATATGAAGCGCATGCGAAGCACAACGCAAACAAAGGAGCGAGGCACAGATGTCCAATCAGAAAGCAGCGGAAATAGCGGCGCGGTTCGACCGGCTCCCCCCCTCGCGCACCGTCTGGACGATGGTCATTTTGATCTCGCTTGGCGGCCTGTTCGAGTTTTACGACCTGTTCTTCACCGGCTATGTCGCGCCCGGCATGGTGCAGTCGGGGCTTTTCAAGCCGGAATCGCTCGGCTTGTTCGCCAAGCTCGCACCGCTCACCGTCGCAGGCTTCGGCACGTTCGTCTTCTCCACATTCGCCGGCTTGTGGGTCGGCGCGCTGGTCTTCGGCTTCGTCGCCGACCGTTTCGGGCGCCGCTTCATCTTCACGTGGTCGCTCATCTGGTATGTAGCCTGCACCGCGATCATGGCGTTTCAGGATTCGGGGTTCACCATCAACATCTGGCGTTTTCTGGCCGGCATCGGCATCGGCGTCGAACTCGTGACGATCGACTCGTACATCTCCGAGTTGATCCCAAGCCCCGAACGCGGCCGAGCGTATGCGGTCAACCAGTTCATCACGTTCTCGGTGGTGCCCGTCGTCGCGTTTCTTGCCTACGCGCTCAAAGACACGCGCCCGTTCGGGCTCGACTATTGGCGCGTGGTGATGCTGATCGGCACGGTGGGCGCGGTCTTCGTCTGGATCATCCGCCGCAACATCCCCGAAAGCCCGCGCTGGCTCGCCCGCCACGGCCGCGTCGATGAAGCCGAGCGCATCGTCGCCGACATCGAGCGCCGCGTCGCCGCGGAAAAAGGCATCACGCTGCCCGCGCCGCAAGCGTTTGCAGTGGAGATGGAAGGACGCGGCTCGTTTCGCGAAATCTTCGGGCCGCTCTATCTGAAGCGCACCATCATCCTGTCGATCTTCAACATGGCTCAGGTAATCGGCTTTTACGGCTTTGCAGCCTGGGTGCCGACGCTGCTCATCCATCGCGGCATCCATGTCACAGCAAGCCTCGCGTATGCGTTCGTCATCGCGATCGCCAATCCATTCGGCCCGCTCATCGGTACGCTGTTCGCCGACAAGATCGAGCGCAAGACCCAGATCGTCGGCGGCCTGCTGATCATGGGGATCGTCATCGCGATCTTCTCGCAGGTCTCCGAACCTTGGCTCTTGATCGTGCTCGGCGTGCTCTTCACGCTCGCGGCCAACGTCATGTCGTACGCGTATCACGGCTATCAGGCGGAGCTCTATCCGACCCGCGTGCGCGCGCGCGCCGTCGGCTTCGTCTATTCATGGAGCCGCATCGCCGCCGCGTTCGCGGGCCTTGCGATCGGCATTCTGTTGCACAACTACGGTGTGCCCGGGGTGGCGCTCTTCATCGGGGCATCGATGGTCGTCGGCATCTCCATGATCCTGCTGGGACCGTCGACGAAGGGCCGCTCACTCGAATCGATCAATCATTGAGCGGGTAGCACGCACGCGGCGTTGAGCATCGCCCAAAACGTGCTTTCGCGTGGCGACAAGCGTACGCTTCACCCAAGGCGCCGGCGCCGCGCAAGGTGTCAAACGGCGGGCGCCTAACGAAGGGGACTCCGATGAAAGCACCCGTTCGCACAGGCACGCATATCGAAGGCATTCACTGGGTAGCCGAGTACATGGAAGCCACGCACGAAATCCGCGTGCTGCGCGAAGGCTACGAAGTGGGCGTCTATTGCGCGCCGCCGACCCTGTTCGGCGAAGAAGACGAAGCCGGCTCGAAGAGCGTGGCGGACCATCGCGCGCTCGAAGCCGCGCTTCGCGCGTACCTGCTGCGCTTCGTCGCCGAGCACGACGCCGAGGAATAGCCCTATACGTCGATTAGCGCGGCTCGCTCGGAAAATCGAGCACTGTCCGCGTGAATGCATTGGCCCGCTCGACGTTCGACAAATGCTGACGTAGCGCGCGCCAGCAATATTCGACGCAAGCAGGCGGCCTTGCTCGGCCGGTACCGACGCGTCGTGCGTGCCGGCGATCACAAGCGTCGGCGCGGCGATGCGCGCAAGCTCCGCGCGAAGATCGATCGCATCGATTGCTTCGCAATTTGCGGCATACCCCTCGCTGTCCGTATGGGCGAACCGATCACATCGTAAATCGCCGCATGGATGATCGGCTCGCGCGCAATGAACTCGGCGCTCAGCCAGCGTTGCAGCGTGGCTTGCGCCAGTGAACGCGGGCCCTCATTTCGCGCTTGCCGCGCACGTGCTTTCCAAACATCGGACGAACCGATGCGCGCCGTATGCGCAAGCACCAGGCGATCGATGCGCTCGAGGTGCCGCGCCGCAAGGACGATTCCCGTCAAGCCGCTCATCGACGGACCGCAGAAATGCGCGCGCTCGATTGAAAGCGTGTCCAGCAGCGCGATGACGTCGCCGCTTAGCGCTGCTTCTCCAGCAAAGTGGGGTGCTGCTCATATTGTGCAACCGGGCGCCGACGGGAGGCGAATTGGCGCGCGACCCGGTGCGCCACACCGCTGGAAACGTGGAACAATGGCCAGCAGATGCCGAGCCGGCGCAAGCGGAGGGACTGAGCGATGACCAGCGAAACTCGAGCCAAGAAGAACAACGATGCGACGAGCAAGCGCCGTTCGGCGTCGGCCACGCGGGCTGCCGATGACCGAGTAAGCGTATCGGTCGGCTCGCGGCCGCAGCGCCCAACGCGCCAGCAAGCCGAAGACGCCGTTCGCGTGCTGCTTCGCTGGGCCGGCGACGATCCCGAACGCGAAGGTCTGCGCGATACGCCCGGGCGCGTCACGCGCGCCTACGAGGAGTTCTTCTCGGGCTACAGCGTCGATCCGCGGGAGATCCTTGCGCGCACTTTCTCGGAGGTCGACGGCTACGAGGAATTGATCGTGCTGAAGGACATCCGCTTCGAAAGCTACTGCGAGCATCACATGGTGCCGATCATCGGCCGCGCACATGTCGGCTATCTGCCGGCACACCGCGTGGTCGGCATTTCGAAGCTCGCGCGGCTCGTCGATGCATTCGCGAAGCGTCTGCAGATACAGGAGAAGATGACGGTGCAGATCGCCGACACGCTCAACGACATCCTGCAACCCAAGGGTGTGGGCGTGATTCTCGAGGCGGCACACCAGTGCATCACGACGCGCGGCGTCCATAAGCCCGGCGTCGAGATGGTGACTTCGCGCATGCTCGGCGCGTTTCGCACCGATCCGACGACGCGCCGCGAGTTCCTGTCGATCGTCGCGTACCCGGCTGCGTTCAATGTGCCGAACACGTAGGAGCAGGGACCGTTTTGTCACGTTCACGTCAGCGGGCGGCACGCCGCGGCGCTTGGCGGTTGCACGAAGTGCAGTGCGACGCGATTCGTTGACGTCGGCATAGGCGGCGTCGGACGCGTAAAGCCGTTCCCTCCTGCCGCGCTGGTGTCTCTGCGCGCAGCGGCGTTGTTGTTTTATCGCCGCCCGCGCTTCAAGACTTCCGTCTCTTCGCCAAGCCCGCGTTCGCGCACGCTGCCTTGCGATACGCTCGCGCCGGGCGCAACGCTATGCGTCAGCCAGACGTTGCCGCCGATCACGGCACCGCGCCCAATCGTCACGCGCCCGAGAATCGTGGCACCCGCGTAGATGACCACGTCATCCTCCACGACCGGATGCCGGGCATGCCCCTTCACGAGCGTGCCGTCGCTATCCGCGGGAAAGCTCTTCGCGCCAAGCGTCACCGCTTGATAGAGACGCACGCGCTCGCCGATCACCGCCGTCTCGCCGATCACGACGCCCGTGCCGTGGTCGATGAAAAAACTCGGGCCGATCTGCGCGCCCGGGTGAATGTCGATGCCCGTCTTCGAATGTGCAATCTCGTTGATAAAGCGCGCGAGCAGCGGCACGCCAAGCGTGTGCAGCGCATGCGCGAGCCGGTGATGCATGACAGCCAGCACGCCCGGGTAGCAAAGCAGGATTTCCGTGATGTGCTGCGCGGCCGGATCGCCCGCGTACGCCGCCTGGATATCGCTTACGAGCAGCGCGCGAATGGCAGGCAGTTGCGCGCCTAAAGCACGCGTGATCTCGAACGCCTGCTCGGCCAGATCGAGCTCCGACGTCTCGCCGTGCTCAGGCAAAAAACGCAGCGCGCGGCGCACCTGGTCCTTCAAGAGCCGCAATGTCTTCTCGAGCGTATGGCCGACGTAAAAGTCGACGCTTTCGTCGGTCAGATCGGGCGCGCCGTAATGCGTCGGGAACATCGCCGCGCGCAAGCCGTTCACGATGCCGACGATGGCATCGCGCGACGGCAGCTCGCGAATGCCGCGCGGATGGCGCGTGCGGTGCAACTCTTCGCGCGAGGCGCGCAACTCGGCGACAATTTGCTCGAGGCCCCAATGACGGGCAGGCGGATTCGACATGATGGAAAGAATGGCCGCGTGGCGCGGCTCGCAATATATGAGGTGGTCGAAAGAGATTACCGCTTTTTTGGGGAGGGCGTCCGAGGCCAACTCACGGGCCGTCTACGTCGACCGGATCGAGGCAACGGCCCAACGCAACACCCGCTGCCGCGCGATGTGTCTCGGTCTTGCTTCAGCTTCGTGCTTTTCGTGTCAGACAGTGACATTGCTCGCATCGATCCAGCGCACCGCCCAATCGCGCGCGTGCGCAATGGCAGACGCTTCGTCGGCGAAGCGCAAGTCGGTCGGGAAGAAGCGGTTTGCGACGAGCTCGCCGTCGCTCGAGCGCGAGATCACCACGTATGGCTGATATGTGCCGTCCCCGGTTTGCGCGGGCGAGCAATTGAGCAGATATCCGCGATGGGTGAATGCGGCGTCGACGTGCTGCATGAGTCACCTGTCTCCCTGATTCTTCTTCCGGCGTTGCTGCGCTGTGCGCAACGCGACTGCGGGACCCGTCGCGTCGCCGTTTTCGACCGGCGCCCGAAACGCAGGATTCGAATCATACTCTGTAGAAAAAGACTGTCCACGGAAATAAATCCGCGCGCTTTTGCGTGTCCGCGCCCGGTGTTCGAATGCTCTTGCGCGGTGCATGACGCGGCTCGCCTCGGCGCCTTGAAGTTGCACCACGCTGCACTACGATTTGGAGGGACAACGTCGCGCGGTCCAGCGCTTCAATCGCCGTGGATGCTTCTAATCGCAAACGTTTCGCGCGCCCGACGCAACGCACCCCCAAACGACCCAAACGCGCCCCCTCCTTCGAGCAGACGATGACCGCGAGCCATCCCATTCCCGGCGCACCAATGCGGCGCATGCGCCATGCGATTGAAACGCGGCTCCATTCGCTCGAACCGCGCGCGGCCAGACGTTTCGGCACCGCCCTTGTTTGCCTCGTCGCGAGCTATGCGCTCGCGTGGCTGGAAATCCCCTTGAGCTTTTTTAGCGCAGCAGCGGAAAGCCCGCCCGCCACATCGTCGCTCGCGGCCGCCATCATCGCCCGAGTGCTCGTCGGCGTGCTCTATGTCTTCGTCGCGCTGGGCCGTGCGTGGGCACGCTGGCTGACGGTTGCGCTCTGTCTTTTGTCCGTCGCCTTGGTCACGCCGCTGCTAGCGCTCGAATGGCGCGTGCTGCCGCTCGGCGCGCTCGTCACCGCGCTTGGCCTCGCCTGCAAGCTCGCGGCGGCCGTGCTGCTCATCCTGCCGCTCGCCGCCCGGCACAATGTGCACCCATAATGAAGCTACGCGGCAGCGCATCGCCGCGCCCTTCAACCCCTTCGGGAGCAGTAGATGAAAATCGTCGTGATCGGAGCGAGTGGAACGCTTGGGCGCGCGGTATGCGCCGAACTCAAAAGCCGCCATGAAGTGATCGAAGTTGGCGCAACGCATGGCACCTACCACGTCGATGCAACGAATCTGCCCAGCGTGGAGCGGCTCTTTCACGAGATCGGCCGCATCGACGCCGTCGTTACGACGATCGGCAAAGTCCACTTCGGTCCGTTTCGCGACATGACGGCCGACCAGTTCTGGATTGGCCTGCGCGACAAGTTGATGGGGCAGGTCAACGTCGTGCTCGCCGCCCAGCATCATCTCAACGATGGGGGCTCGTTCACGCTCACGAGCGGCATTCTCGCCGACGAGCCGATCCGTGAGGGCATCAACGCGACCACCGTCAATCTCGCGCTCGAAGGCTTCGTGCGCGGCGCGGCAATCGAGTTGCCGCGCGGCATCCGCATCAACCTCGTCAGCCCGACCGTGCTCGAGGAAGCGCTCGATGCCTATGGCGACTATTTCCGCGGCTTCGAAGCCGTTTCGGCGCGGCGCGCGGCGCTCGCGTACTGCCGCAGCGTGGAAGGTGCGCAGACGGGGCGCGTTTATCGCGTCGGCGGATAGGCGATGAGCGCTCGAGGCGGCGCGCGCCGTGAGCGTGGGCGCTTGCGATGGCTGAGATGCGCGGCACTGCGTGCAGCGTGCGTGTCAGAACCTCCGCCCGTCGGCGCGCTTGCGGCGCATGCGGTAAGCGCCGCAAAGCTTGAGCGCGCGGCTCGAGACCGAGCGCGCGCTTCTTGATGATGCCGGAGCTCAACGGCGCTCGAGCGTTCCGTCGCGCAACCGCCAAATATTGAGCGGATTGTCATCGCGCACCGCAAGCGGCAGCAGCTCGGCGGGCAGGTCCTGATAGCACACGGGCCGCAGAAAACGCTCGATCGCGAGCGCGCCGACCGACGTCGAACGCGGATCCGACGTCGCCGGGAACGGCCCACCGTGCACCATCGCATGCGCCACCTCGACGCCCGTCGAAAAGCCGTTCGCAAGAATGCGCCCGGCCTTGCGCTCGAGCGTCGGCAAAAGCTTTTGCGCCAACTCGACGTCGGCATGCTCCACATGCAGTGTCGTCGTAAGCTGCCCTTCGAGATGTTCGGCAAGCCCGATCATTTCATCGACATCGCGGCACGTAACGATCAGCGACGTCGGCCCAAAGATTTCGTCTTCGAGCGGCGGCTGCGACACGAAGTGCGACTGCGTCGTCGCGAAGAGCGCGGGCAGCGCCGCGTGCTGCGCCTCACTTGGCGCACCTTCGCCGACCTGCTTCACCCCCTCGACACCCCCGCGGCGGCCGACGCCATCGCGGTAGGCCGCCGCGATGCCCGCAGTGAGCATCGTCTGCGCGCCCTTCGTTTCGAGAGCTTTCGCGGCCGCATCGGCAAACGTCTGCACATGCGGTCCATCGAGCACGACGACAAGACCGGGATTGGTGCAGAACTGGCCGACGCCGAGCGTCAGCGATTCGACAAAGCCGTTCGCGATCGCCTCCGCGCGCGCCGCGAGCGCGCCCGGCAGCACGAAGCACGGGTTGATGCTGCTCATTTCGGCGAAGACGGGAATCGGCTCGCGGCGCCGCGCCGCGATGTTCATCAACGCAAGGCCGCCGCCGCGCGAACCGGTGAAGCCCACCGCCTTGATCGCGGGATGCGCGACAAGCGCTTCGCCGATGGCGTTGCCTGCGCCGATTACAAGCGAGAAGACGCCCGCGGGCAGGGCCGTTTCCGCCACCGCCTGTTGAATGGCGCGGCCGACGAGCTCGGATGTGCCGAGATGCGCGGGGTGCGCTTTGACGACGACGGGACAGCCCGCCGCGAGCGCCGATGCGGTATCGCCGCCTGCAACGGAAAACGCGAGCGGGAAGTTGCTCGCGCCGAACACGGCCACGGGGCCGATCGCAATCTTCTGCATACGCAGATCGGGGCGCGGTAGAGGCTTGCGCTCGGGCATTGCCGAATCGAGCGTCGCGGCAAGCCACCGGCCTTCGCGCACGAGCGCCGCGAAGAATCTCAACTGGTCGACCGTGCGCGCGCGCTCGCCTTCCAGGCGTGCCTTCGGCAGCGCCGATTCAACATGCGCGCGCTCGATCAGCGCATCGCCGAGCGCAACGATCCGGTCGGCAATCGCTTCGAGCAATCGCGCACGCTGCTCGAGCGGCGCATGGCGGAACGGGTCGAATGCGGCCTGAGCGAGGCGGCAGGCACGATCGACATCGTTGGCATCGCCAGCGCCGAATACCGGTTCGATTTCGGTGTTGCGGGCCGGGTCGAACGCGCGCAGCGCGCCGGCGCTACCGCGCACTGCCGTGCCGCCGATCAGCATGTCTCCGGTTATCTCCATCCTGGTTCTCCTGATGTATGCCGGGCGGCCAAGCCCGGTTGAATCGCAGTAACGGAAAACAGGGCATAAGCCGCGTCGCAGCCGCCGATCTTCGCACGATTCTCAAGCGCGGCAGTGACAGCCGACGGCCGGCACGGCCCAACGCGGCTCTCCCGAAAACGCTCACCTTGCGGCGGTATGGCCGTCGACGAGTGAGCCGATGGAAGGCGAAAGCCTCACCGAAATGCAACCCGGCGCCTGCCAAACCCTTGCGCAGCCGGGCTGCTGCTAGCGCAGCCCATGGGAGTCAAAGCGCGAGATGACCGTTCAGGGAAAAATTTCGTCGGGTGGCACTCACCTTAAGTGACCTCCCGAAAAACCTCACCTTGCGTCGCTCGAGCCGACTGGACTCAACGCGGCTTCCCTCAAAACGCTTGCGCAACCAGCATGCCGTTCAACGCGATCACGCTGATCGCGGCAGCAATCGCAAGCGCCGCCGTCGTTGGGCTCAGCCGATGCGCGCCCATCGTCCGTCTTCGGCACGCGAAGCCGATGAGCGCCACCATCGGCACCGGCACGGCGAGACTGAGAACGACCTGACTCAACACCAGCGCGCGCGTCGCATCGACCCCGAGCGCGACGACAACGAAGCTCGGCACCATCGTGACGAGCCGGCGCAGCCAAAGCGGAACGGAAAACCCGAGGAAGTCCTGCATGATCATCTGGCCCGCCATCGTGCCCACAACCGAGCTCGAGATTCCGGAGGCCATCAGCGAGGTCAGGAAAAGCCCCGCCGCCATCGAGCCGACGAGCGGCGTGAGCGTCTGATACGCGGCGCCGATGTCCACGATGTCGGGATGGCCGCGATGAAACGCGCCGCTCGCCATCACGACCATCGCCATGTTGACGAAGCCCGCCACCGTAAGCGCGATGACGACCTCCATGTTTGCGTAGCGAACGAGCTTGACCCGCTCGTCTTCCGTCGCCGGCTTGATGCGCTCGCCGGTGAGCCCCGAATGCAGGAACAGCGCGTGCGGCATGACGGTCGCGCCAATGATGCCGACGGCGATCACGAGCGCCTGGCCATCGGCGATCGTCGGCACAAAAACGCCGCGCGCGATCGGCCCCCAGGCAAGCGGAACGAGGAACATTTGCGCGACATAAGCGAGCGCGATCACACCAACCAGCGCGCCGATCGCCAGCTCGAGGGGCCGAAACCCACGGCCCTGGAACAGCAGCAGCCCCCACGTCAGCACGGCCGTAATGACCATGCCGACGATGAGCGGCAAATGCGCAAGCAGCGAAAAACCGATCGCGCCGCCGAGGAATTCGGCCAAATCCGTCGCCATCGCGGCGAGCTCGCTCACCACCCACATCGCGATGACGATGGGCGCCGGCAGGCTGCGTGCGCAAATCGTGGCGAGGCTCATGCCCGTCACAACGCCCAGCCTCGCCGAGATCGCCTGAAACAGCATCGCGACGAGATTCGCGAACAGCACGACCCAGAGCAGCGTGCAGCCGTAGGCGGCTCCGGCCTGGAGGTTCGTCGCGATGTTGCCCGGGTCCATGTAGGCCACCGAAACGACGACGGCCGGCCCCGCGAACGGCAATAGAATCCGCATGCCGCGCCGGCGGCCGTCGAGCACCTCGCGCACGTGGGCGACGGTGCGCTCGCTCCAGCTTGATTGGCGCTCGGGCAGCGGAGCGTCGTTCATGAGCTTGCCTCGGTCGGGGTCGGAAGGATTGCGCGCGCATGACCCGACATCGCGCCGGGTGCCGTGCATTGCGCGTATCTCGCCTGCAGTTTGGCAGCGTTTTGCGCCGCCGGCATCCTTCCGTCTGAGTAGGCCGCCGCGGCAAGCGCCGGCTCATGCGCGGCAGCATCCCGCCGGCCGCAACGAACGTTCCAGCCGGCGCGAACCGTCCGCCGCGCGTGCGTTTTTGCAATCGTGCACGGCGCGGCGGGGCGCTCGTTGACGCTTCGTCTTCGCGTTGCATCGACCTGGCTGCCCGCGCCGCGGAAAGGGTCGGGTTCATTGACGGGAGTGTGAAACGATGTCGGGAACGTGCTTTGCGGCAGTCACTCATGCCACGCGTTGTGCCGGCGACAAATGGATTGCCGCGACGTTGAGGCCGTAAAAGGAGACATGTCATGACGGACCCGCGAGAACATCTCATCAGCTGGTTGAGGGATGCCTATGCGATGGAAAAGCAAGCCGAATCGATGCTAAAAGCGCAGGCGTCGCGACTCGAGCACTATCCGCAACTGCGCGAGCGCATCGTGCAGCACCTCGACGAAACACTGTCGCAGCAAAGGCTGCTCGAAGGATGCCTCGAGCGCTTGGGCAGCAGTCCATCGATGATCAAGGACCTTACCGCGCGCATTGCGGCGTTCGGTCGGGCGGTGGGTGGAATGACGATGACCGACGAGGTCGTCAAGGGCACCATGAGCGGCTTCGTTTTCGAACAGGTCGAAGTCGCTGCGTACACGGCGCTGATCGCGGCGGCGAAGAACACCGGCGATGTCGAGACGCAACTGTGCTGCGAGAAGACCCTGCCGCAGGAAATCGAAATGGGTCGCTGGCTGATCGAGCATCTGTCCGAGGTCGTGAATGCGTACCTCGCGCGCTCGCAAGTCGGCGAGGAGGCCAAGCGCTGACGATGCAAAGGCCGCCCCACGGCGCGAGGCGGCCTTGCTGCGAATCGTCGCTCGATGCATGCTTGAATGCCCCGATCCGCGACGCGATGCGCCTTGAAACGCGCGCCGAAACCCGCCGAGCATTACACTCGCGTATTCCCGCAAAGCAAAGAAATAACCATTCGATGAAAACCGATTGCCCGGCCTTTTCGCGTGCGCGTTGCCGCCGCGAGGGTTGCGCGCTTTAGCGATGCCCGCCTGCCCCGCACTCTTTATCGGCGCGCCGGCTTCGGGCCAAGGCAAGACGACGCTCGTCGCCGCGCTTGCGCTGGCACACCGGCGCGAAGGCCGACGCGTGCGCGTCTTCAAGACCGGCCCCGATTTCCTGGATCCGTCGATTCTCGCGCGCGCAAGCGGCGCACCCGTCGACTCGCTCGATCTATGGATGGTCGGCGAAGCGGCGTGCATGCAATTGCTGGCCGATGCCGCGAGCGAGGCCGATCTGATTTTGATCGAAGGCATGATGGGCCTCTTCGACGGCACGCCGAGCGGCGCCGATCTCGCCGCTCGCTTCGGCGTGCCTGTCGCGGCCGTCATCGATGCGCAAGCGATGGCGCAGACGTTCGGCGCACTTGCATTCGGCCTCGCCCATTTTCGGCCGGGGTTGCCGTTTCACGGCGTATTTGCGAACCGCGTCGGCTCCGAGTACCACGCGCGAATGCTCGAGCAAGCGCTGCCGCCGAGCGTGCGCTGGCTCGGTCATCTGCCCGGTTCGGACGACATTGCGTTGCCCGAGCGGCATCTCGGCTTGCACGCGGCGGATGAAGTCGACGATCTCGACGCCCGCCTCGCGCGTGCCGCCGATGCCCTCGCTGCGAACGTGTTGGTACAGTTGCCGCCGCCGGTGACATTCCATGCGCCGGCGCAACCACAGCATTCCACGCATTCGGCACACCCGGCACAATGCACTCGTGCCCCGTTGCCGCAATTGCTCGTTGGCATGCACATCGCGAT
>DASZGN010000432.1:0-4295 GCA_035938775.1 Trinickia sp. | reverse complement strand
GAAGCATGCGGTCGTCGCGCTCACCGAGACGCTGTATCGGGACCTGCGCAACGCCGGCGCGCCAATCGGCTGCTCACTGCTGTGTCCCGCGTTCGTGCCGACCGGCATCGCCGAGGCCGAGCGCACGCGCCCGGCGCGTTGGCGCAACGACGCGCCGCTGTCGGCCTCGCAGGTGCTTGCTGGCAGACAGCTTCGTAAAGCAGTGCGCTCGGGCCGGCTGAGCGCGGCCGATATCGCCGATGCCACGTTCGATGCCGTACGCGTGGGGCGTTTCTATGTCGTCCCGCACGCGGCCATTCTCAAGAGCGTGCGCTTGCGCCACGAGGACATCGAGCAGATGCGCTCACCGAGCGACGATGCTGAACCGCCGCCGGGCGCAGCGGTCTGAGCAATCGATTGATGCCGCGCCTGGCATCGATTCGCGAGGAGAGGGCGATGAGCGACGTGATCGTGCAAACCGGAGACTGGGCTACGCTCGGCACCGACGCCACCATGGTGCGCGACGCGGTATTCGTGCGCGAGCAGCGCATTGCCGCGCCGCTCGAGTGGGACGAGGCCGATCTGGATGCGCTGCACGTCGTCGCTTACCGCGAGCACGGGACCACGCGGTATCCCGTCGCGACGGGGAGACTCTTGCCGGGCGGCGCGATCGGACGTCTCGCAGTGCTCATGGAGGCGCGTCGCGGCGGCATCGGCTCGCGCGTGCTGCAAGCGCTGATCGCGCATGCCGCGCGGCGAGGCGACGCTTGCGTGCGGCTCTATGCGCAGCAGGAAGTGGTGCCCTTCTATCTGCGGCATGGCTTTGCGACCGTCGGCGAGCCGTTCGAAGAGGCCGGCGTGCAACACATCGAAATGTGTCGCGTGTTGACCGATGTGGCGCATGACGCCGGGCGGTGAAGCGGGTCGTGTCAGGCGTTCCCACGCTCGATATCGAACGAGAAGACCCGCTCGACATTGCCAGGCCGCGTGAGCCGGTGCGAGCCGTCGTCATCGCTGCGCTCGGCGATGTCCACCGCGAGCCGCGTGCCTTGCGCACGCACGCGCAAGGCAGTCGTGCCCCGCGTGCCGTACTCGGGCATCTCGATGAAGGCCGCCGATAGCACGCGTTCACGCTCGATCCCAATCCCGGTCTCAGGCAATTCCTCGTCGCGCGCAACACGCGTATCGCGCATTACCTCGATCAGCGCGGCGAGTGGGGGCGTCTGTCCCTCGCCCACCAGCGCGCCCAACTCCGCCCGCTTGCGCGTGAGCTTAGGCCAGGGCGTGTCGAGAACCGCATTGGAGATGCCGTGCACGCCCGCTTCGAGCAGCTTTGGCGCCGCGCTCGAACGGTTGCAGTACCACGCGAGTTCGCGCCGCGAGAAATCGCCGACGAGCAGATTGAACCCGTTGTAGGCCGCGCCGCGCTCGGCCACTTCTGCCAGGTAGTCGAGCGGCGCCAGCGCCGGCGCCGCGAGGTAGCCGGAGACGAGCGTGCCGCGCGTCGGCGCATCGGGCCGCACTTCGAGCGGGGCCCGATAGTTCGTGAGCGCCGCGAAGCGGCCGTCGCGCGACAGACCGAGCCAGGTGCCGCCACCGGCCAGATCGCGTCCAGCGAGCACACGCTGCGCGGCGCCCCACCAACCGAGCGGCTCGGTCGCGCGGCGAAAGTATTCGTCGCGGTTCGCGGCCAACGTGAAAAGCGGCCCGTGCGAGGCGGCGGGCCGCCAATCGAAGACGATGAGGCACATGAGCTGCGGTCTCAGAGTTCTGCCGGCAGTGCGTAAGGCAGCGGCAGGAACGTGAGGGCGGGGCCGTTGGCCGCGCCGAGATACACGCTGCCACCTTCAAGCGCGGCGAGCTTGATTTCGACGAGCACATCGACACCGCCGTCAGGCGCGGCGGCTGCATTGACGATCATGCCGCATGGCTGCTCGGGGTCGTCGGAATGAAAGAGTTCGATGCCCGGCCGAACGGCGATCGCTCCGCTATTCGCGTTCGCTCCGCTATTCGCGATCGCGACATTCGCCAACGCCATGCGTCGCTTGATCGTGCCGCGATACTGACTGCGCGCCACCACCTCCTGCCCCGGATAGCAGCCCTTGCGGAAATTGACACCACCGAGCACGTCGAAATTAATCATCTGCGGCACGAACTGTTCGACGACCGCCTGCGTGATGCGCGGCTCGCCCGCGCGAATGTCGAGCCAATCCCATACCGCTTGCGACACGCGCGGCAGCTGGGCTTCGAGCTTCGGCAGCAGCGCCTCGACCTGCGCCTTCGGTCCAATCCACAAATAGCGAGGACGCAGCGCGCCATCCGGTACCCGGATCAGCGATCCGGCCGGGCCGCCCACCTGCACGTGCACGCCGTCGGGCAGCGCATCGAAAACGCTTGAAAGCGCCGCGCGCACATCGCCGGCAAGACCGACGACCGCCACTTGATCTCTCACGTCGGCAAGCTTCGCCTTCGCGCGCAGCACGAACATCGACAGACGCTTTTGCACGCCCGCGCTAAGCTCCTTTGAGACGAGCAGGCGAATCGCATCGCCGTCGCGCCACGCGAGCATGGACGCAAGCAGCCGCCCTTTGGCCGAGCAGTAGCCTGCCAGACGCGCACTGGCGGCATCGAGATGCTGGACGTCGTTCGTCAATTGGCTGTGCAAAAAGCTTGCGGCATCATCGCCGACGGCTTCGATCACGCCGAATTGGTCGAGCGGCATGAATGCGCCGTGCGCAAGCACCGCTTCGAATTCGGCGGCGGCGGGCCGCGATGGGTTGGGCGGCACAGAGGCGCTCGGCAATGCGGGTGCGGGAGTTGAATTCATGGATTCGGGGTCTAGTCAAATATGACTAAGGCTTAAGCAAGCAAGTATTATATGGGGTCTATCTCAGCCTTGTTTCGCATGTCCTTTCTGAAGAAATGCCTCGCTCTCGGAGCAACGGCTGTCGTTCTGATAGCGGCCGTCGCGGCGGGCGGCTACCACTGGGCCACGAGCCCGCTTGCGCTGTCGGCCCCTCTCGTCGACGTGACCATCCTGCCGAGAAGCAGCGTGCGCAGCGTCACGGCGCAGCTGAACCGCGGCGGCGTGCCTGTCGCACGCGAGCCGTTCATTCTGATGACGCGCCTGCTCGGGCTGCAAAGCCGGCTCAAATCGGGCAATTACGAGTTCAAGAGTGGCGTCACGCCGTATGACGTGCTCCAAAAGCTCGCGCTCGGGGACGTCAACGAATACGTCGTGACGGTCATCGAAGGCTGGACGGTCAAACGCATGCGCGCGGAGCTCGATGCGAACCCCGGGCTGCGGCATGACAGCGCCGGCATGACCGACGCCGCGTTGCTTGCCTCGATCGGCGCATCGGAGACGAACGTCGCGAACGCGGAGGGCCTGTTCTTTCCCGACACCTATCTTTTCGACAAGGACACGAGCGACATCGACATCTTCCGCCGCGCTTACCGGCTGATGCAGCGGCAGCTTCAGGCGGCATGGTCCACTCGCGCACCGGGCGTGCCGTATGCGACGCCGTACGAGGCGCTGACCATGGCTTCGATGGTCGAGAAGGAGACGGGCAGGGCGTCAGACCGTCCGCTCGTCGCGGCGGTGTTGGCGAACCGGCTGCGCCTCGGCATGCCGCTGCAAACCGACCCAACCGTGATCTACGGCATGGGCGCGGCGTATGACGGGCGTCTGCGCAAGCGCGATTTGCAAGCCGATACGCCCTATAACACGTACACGCGGCGCGGCCTGCCGCCGACGCCGATCGCGCTGCCGGGCGCCGCGTCGCTGCAAGCGGCGATGAATCCGGCTGCGACGAACGCGCTCTATTTTGTCTCGCGCGGCGACGGCAGCAGCGCTTTTTCCGACACCCTCGGCGACCACAACAAGGCCGTCGACAAATACATCCGAGGACAACCGTAGATGGCCCGCGGCAAATTCATCACGTTCGAAGGCATCGACGGAGCCGGCAAGACGACGCATCTCGCCTGGTTCCGCGAGCACCTGGAAGAAAAGCTCGCGAACGCGGGTCACACCGTCGTCATGACGCGCGAGCCGGGCGGCACGCCGCTCGGCGAGGCGTTGCGCGAGCTGCTGCTGCATCAGCGCATGGATCTCGAGACGGAGGCGCTCTTGATGTTCGCCGCGCGCCGGGAGCACCTCGCGCAGGTCATCGAGCCGGCGCTCGGGCGCGGCGATTGGGTGCTGTCGGACCGCTTCACCGATGCGACCTTCGCATACCAAGGGGGCGGCAGAGGCCTGCCGCGCGACAAGCTCGAGGCGCTCGAGCGCTGGGTGCAAGGCGGCTTTCAGCCCGACT
>DASZGN010000431.1:0-9005 GCA_035938775.1 Trinickia sp. | reverse complement strand
CACGTGGGTCATTTGGTCGCCTGGGTGACCCGATTGAGCAACTGGGTAATGTGTTGTCAGCGACCCTATCGAGAGAATCGCAGATTGTACTTGAACTTTCGGGCGGGGTTGAATCGACTGCATTGGCGATAGCATTGCATTATCGCGGATTACATAAGAACGTTATGGCCGTGACCTACTACGATCCAATGCGGTCTTCCTCGAATGAAGTTGATGTCGCTGCGAAAGTGGCTGCCGCATGCGGACTGAAGCATGAGACGTTCCCTTTGCTGGAGCAATTGCCGTTCGCGCCAACTGCAGCGCCGCCGCTTGTTTCGCGGCCATCAATGGATTTGTGCTTTCTGGCTCATTTTGATGGATTGATGAAAGCGGGATTCATGGGGGGAGACATTACGCGCGTGAACGGCCATGGGGGAGACGCGGTGTTTCTCGCCCCTCCGCCATTTGGGGCGCCACTTGATGCGCTGAGCAAATTCCGAGTTATTCGAGCGATTACCGCATTGCGAGATCTCGCCTTTACATACCGTATCCCGTTCTGGCTGGTGATCCATGAGTTACTTCGCGACGCATCTCGATATCTAAGCGGCTATGTTGGACAACGAGCCTCACCGTCCATCGTTCCTACTCAAACGCCAGTTCCCACGGGGCTTTATGACGACATATTGTGTTTGAAATCATTGAAGCTAAAACCCGCGCGCCGCTGTCAGATTGCGACAATAGGTGCGACGATCGAAGAAACTGCTAATTATTTAAATGCATTCGGCAAGCCGGAATTTAGGCCATTTTTGTCCCAACCCATGGTCGAGTGGGCCCTGCGAGCCCATCCAGAAGATTTTTATTCGGGTTATATGAATCGTTTGCCAATTCGACAGTCGGCTTACGGTGTGAAACCACTTTCCAATTTGTGGCGAACAGACAAAGGTGATACTACACATTCGACGTTACTCGGCTTATTAAAACATAAGCACCATGTCATGGAGGTTTGCCTCGAGGGCCGCTGCGTGGCAGATGGATATTTAGAACGCGCTGAAATGGAAAAACTTCTCCGCCGAGCAATGCTCGGGCATGCGGTTGGACTTCCTGAGATTACTCGAGTATTTTCGATTGAAATGTTTCTGAGGGGAGCGCCTTGTCACTAGGCATTGCAATTCAACAAGTTTAATTTAATTATTAATTAATGAAGCCTTCATTTTTGCTGTTTATTGATTATATAAAAGCGTATCAAATCAACATTAATCGATATAGGGCATTTCCGATTCATGTGATAGCGACGACCGTGTTTGTTGCGATTGTCGCAGGGTTGGAGGCACTGATTCCATATTTATTACGGGAAACCACCAACACGTTGGTGTTGAACGATCGGTCTGTCTCGACGTACGCGATTCTTATCGCGGGCGCTTACGGTTTTGGGTGGACGTTGGTGCGGGTACTAGAATGGGTTAAAAGCATGATGTCCGCGGCGATGCTGGCCAGATGCGACGCGTCATTTCAGAAAGCGTTTTCCGCTCATCTGATGCAGGTCGAATACAGTCGTTTGGTGAATGTGGATATCGGCTCCATGCTTGCAACCCTGTGCAGAGCGCGAAACGCATTCAGTTCAATAACGTTCGCATTTTTCTGGATAATTGTGCCAACAATTATTCAATTGGTTTTCTCGACTGTGGTGTTATGGACTGTGACCGACGCGGCATTCGGCATCGGTTTTGCCGTTTCGATACTTCTACTCTTCGGGGTGACGTGGCGCCTGGCGGAGCAAAGCAAGAACGCCCATGCCGATATTTTCGATGCGGACAATCAGATCTCAAGTCATGCCGTCGAAAGATTGACCTTTGCGCTCGATATAAAATTGAACCGAGCCTACGCAAGGGAACGCTCGGTGTTGGATAAGGTCTTGAACCGATACGTCCGACGAGTGTCACGGGGTAACGCGCGACTTGCAATCCTGCTCGCCGCTCAAGCGCTTTTCGCCGGTCTATTGCTCACCGTATTTACGGTCCTTGCCGCATTAAAGGTGACGAGTACCTCATTGACCGTTGGCGATTTCGTCATGATTGTCGGCTACATTGTGGCTCTGACGACCCCGTTCACATTCCTTGCCGCCTCTCTTTCCGAACTGAAAAGAAATCATCTCGCTTTGCAGGAGGGTTTCGACATACTGCGGCTTCCGTTGGAGTCCGGAGCAGCGGACGGGCCCTTCAATCGATCAGAGCAAGTTGTTTTATCGATTGAGAACGCGGGCGTGGCGGTAGGCGAGCAAACGATTCTTTGCGGTGTCAATTTTCAAGCCGAAAGAAACCAATTGACGGCGCTCGTCGGCCCATCGGGCAGCGGCAAATCAAGCCTCGCTCATCTCATGCTTGGGCTGATTCGGCCGTCGACGGGCAAAGTGTCGTTACTCGGTGCCGATATCAGCGGCATTGCCGTTCCTGCCATCATGAAAGAAGTCGCGGCTGTTTCACAGATCCCGCTCATTTTGTCGGGCAGCCTGCGAGACAACCTTGTTTTCGGCTGCGAGCAAGCGCCCGCAGACTCATTCCTGATGGAAATCGTGGCCGAACTCGAGTTGACCGAACTCAATAGAGGCGACGGCGGCAACGTGCTGAATCAACAACTTGGCATTCAAGGCAGGGACCTGTCGGGCGGCGAGCGTCAGCGCATCGCCCTCGGCCGGGCATTGGCGCGACGGCCGGCCATATTGATATTGGACGAGCCGACGTCGTCGCTCGATCCGGCTCGCGAAACGCGAATTCTCGAGCGAATCCGGCGCCGCGTGCCAACGATCATCGCAATCACGCACCGCGACGCACTCTCGCAAGCAGCGGATCGTATCTACGAAGTCCGCGACGGTTGCGTGCGGGAGATGAACCCAGTCGATATCAGCACTTCCCTCTGAACCCAGTTCGGCTCATGACAATCACTCGACGCCGCTGGTTCATAGCGGCTTGCTGCAGCGCTGCATTCTTTGCATTTGCCAGTCTCTATTTCCGCGTCTTCAAAGACGACATAACGCCCCATTATTTGACCGCCCAAGTCACGCGAGCAGACTTGGAAGACGCAGTCCTCGCCGCGGGCATCTTGCAAGCCCATAAGCAGGTCGATGTGGGCGCGCAGGTATCCGGTCAGCTTCAATCGTTAAAGGTCGATCTTGGGGACAAAGTGACGAAGGGACAGTGGCTCGCGCAAATCGATCCTACGCTCTCCCAAAATGCGCTACGGCAAGCGCAAGTTGGCGAGGAGGCATTGCTTGCGCAGCGGCATGCAGCCGTCGCCCGCATGCGTCAGGCCGAGCTTGCCCACCGTCGCCAGCAACAGATGTTGCGAGGCGACGCCACATCTTACGAAGACGCCGAAAGCGCCGAAGCCGCGTGGCACGTGGCGCGCGCCGAGCTCGCCTCGCTCGATGCCGAGCTCAAGAAAGCCCGCATCGAAGTAGAAAAGGCGCAGGCCAACGTCGGCTACACCCGCATCGTCGCGCCCATCGACGGGGAGGTCGTCGCACTCGTTACGCAAGAAGGTCAGACCGTCATTGCCGAACAGCAGGCCCCCGTCATCCTCAAGCTCGCGGACCTCGACACAATGACGGTCAAGGCGCAAGTCTCCGAAGCGGACGTCGTGCGCGTGAAATCGGGGCTACCGGCGTACTTCACGATCCTCGGCGACCCGGACAAGCGCTACACGGGCACGCTGCGCGCGATCGAGCCCGTCCCGCCCGATTTCGCGGACGCGCAAAGCGGCGGCGCAGGCGGCGCAAGCAAGGCGTCGAAGCCCGGCACGGCAGTCTTCTATAACGCGTTGTTCGATGTGCCCAACCCGGAGCACCGCTTGCGCATCGCAATGACGGCGCAGGTCAGCGTCGTGCTTGGCACGGCCGCGAAGGCGCTCAACATCCCGGCCTCGGCGCTGGGGGCGAAACGCCCGAACGAAACCCACGCTGTTCGCGTGCTGCATGCCGACGGCAAAGTCGAGACCCGCGATGTGCGCATCGGCATCAACAATCACGTCAGGGCACAGGTGTTGGCGGGCTTGAACGAAGGCGAGCCGGTCATCGTGGGCGAAGCGGCAGGGCTCGGCGACGCGGATGCAAGCGCGAGCCTCGACGCCGGGGCCTGACCATGGGGGCACCGCTTTTAGAACTCATCGGCGTGACGCGTCGCTTTGCGGCTGGCGACAAGGACGTGACCGTGCTGAGCGACGTCGACCTCGCCGTCGAAGCCGGCGAAATGGTGGCCATTGTCGGCGCGTCGGGCTCCGGCAAGTCGACGCTGATGAACATCCTCGGCTGCCTCGACGCGCCCAGCGCCGGCACGTACAAGGTCGGCGGCGTCGACACGCGCACGCTAGCGTCCGACGAACTGGCGTGCTTGCGCCGCGAGCGCTTCGGCTTCATCTTTCAGCGCTACCATTTGCTGCCGCACTTAAGCGCGGCGGCCAACGTCGAAATGCCGGCCGTGTATGCCGGCGTGGCGGGGGCAGAGCGGCACGCCCGTGCGCACGCGCTGCTTGCGCGGCTCGGGCTCGCCGAGCGCGGCACCCATCGTCCGAGTCAGCTATCAGGTGGCCAACAGCAGCGCGTGAGCATCGCCCGCGCACTGATGAACGGCGGCCAGGTCATTCTCGCCGACGAACCGACCGGCGCGCTCGACAGCCAAAGCGGCCGCGATGTCATCGGGATTTTGCGCGAGCTCAACGCGCTCGGCCATACGGTGGTCATCGTCACCCATGACGAGCAAATCGCGGCGCAGGCGAACCGTATCGTCGAAATCCGCGACGGCGTCATCGTCAGGGATAGCGGCGTATCGCACAGGCCGCCTATGCGACAGTCGATCGCGCATACCGGTACGTGCGCGAGCAAGCCACCCGATGTCCCGGCATCGGCAATCGACTCCGCGCACGCCGACGCCGCGCAACCGTGCCAGCGCCGCGGCCATTCGCGCCGCCCCCGCATCGGCTTGCTTGCGCGTTTCGGCGAAGCCATGAAAATGGCCTCGGCCGCGCTCTTATCGCATCGGCTGCGCACGTTGCTTACGATGCTCGGCATCGTGATCGGCGTCATGTCGGTCATCTGCATCGATGCGTTCGGCGAGGGCGCGAAGCGCTACATGCTCGAGGAGATCAACAGTATCGGTACCAACACGATCGAGATCTACCCTGGGCGCGACTGGGGCGACACGCTCGCCTCGTCAATCCAGACGCTGGTGCCGGCTGATGCCGATGCGCTGCGCGCGGAGCATTACGTCGACAGCGCGACGCCCGCCACGAGCCGCTCGTTATTGCTGCGGTTTCGCCATGCAAATGTCGATGCATCGGTTTCGGGCGTCGGCGAAAGTTACTTTCGCGTATTCGGATGGAAGATAGCGGCCGGCGTCGCGTTCGGCGCTGATGAGATCCGCCGTCACGCCCAGGTCGCCGTCATCGACGCCAACACGCGGCGAAAGCTTTTCGGTGCGCGCCTGGACCCGCTGGGACAAGTTGTGCTCGTCGATAACGTGCCTTTCGTGGTGATCGGCGTGATGGCCGAACGGCGCGGCATGTCGTTCGGCAATACAAACGAGCTGCGCGTCTGGGTGCCTTATACGACGGCGAGCGCGCGGCTCCTCGGTCAGCGCCATGTCGAGCGAATCGTCGTGCGCGTGCGTGCGGGGCAACCGAGCGACGCTGCCGAAGCGAGCATCGTCAAGACGCTCACCGCGCGGCACGGGCGCAAGGACTTCTACACCTACAACCTCGATCAGGTCGCGAAGACCGCCAATGCGACGGGCCGCTCGCTCACGCTGCTGCTGTCGCTCGTCGCGGTGGTGGCGCTCGTCGTCGGCGGCATCGGCGTGATGAACATCATGCTCGTGTCCGTCGTAGAGCGCACGCGCGAGATCGGCATCCGCATGGCTGTCGGTGCGCGGCGCGGTGACATCATGCAGCAGTTTCTCGTCGAAGCCGTGACCGTCTGTCTGATGGGCGGCGCGATCGGCGTCGCGCTTTCGTTTGGCGCGGGCTCGGTGATCTCTCTTTTCGGTGTTCCATGGAAGATGGTGTTTTCGACGACTTCACTCGTGCTTGCAGTCGGCTGCTCGACGCTCGTGGGCATCGTCTTCGGCTTCTTACCCGCGCGCAATGCGGCGCGTCTCGATCCGATAGAAGCGCTTGCGCGCGATTGAAAGGGCGTCACATGGCCGAATCGCGCAATCGTCGCCTTTTCTTTTACTTTCGCCTTCGCGCCGTCTTCGCGCTCGCCGGCTCAACCGTTCTTTTGACGGCTTGCCTGCAGCCGGCCAGGCATCAGGCGCTGCCGCAAACCCAGTTACCCTCGCAATGGTTGTGGCACGAGGTATCCGATGCGAGCGTCGAAAACGCGCCGTCGCGCTGGTGGCAGACGTTCGACGACCCGGCGCTCGATCGGCTCATCGACGAAGCGCTTGCGGCCAACATCGATCTGGCCGCCGCCTCGATGCGGGCGAGCCGGGCCCGACTGCGCGCGGGGTTGGCCGCCTCCGACCTCGCGCCGCGGGTAGAAGCAAGCATCGAAGCCGCGGCGACGCACGCATTCGATGCGCCTGGCGTGAGGCGCTTCTCCGGAGCAAACGTTGGGCTGCTTTACGAAATCGATGCATGGGGCAGGCTCGCCGCGCGGCGCGACGAGGTCGCATGGCGTGCGCAGGCGAGCGAGGCCGATCGAGAGGCCGCTGCGCTCTCGCTGATTGGCACGACCGCTCGGCTCTATTGGCAGATCGGCTGGCTTAATCACGACGCCGCGCTCGCCGATGCGGATATCGCGGATGCCGAGCAGGCGCTAGCGTTGGCGACTGCGCGCCGGGCCGCGGGCGCCGTATCGGCGCTCGATATTGCGCAGGCGCAGCAGGACCTTGCCGAGCAACGCGCCGCGTGCGCGCGTTTGTTGCAGCAACGCGAAGAACGACGTCATGCGCTGTCGATCCTGTTCGATCGGCCGCCGCAGCAGCGCGCCGCCGAGCCAGCGGATCTGCCGTCTGCCGCATTGCCGCCCGTGCGCGCGGGGCTGCCCGTTGAGTTGCTCGCACGCCGTCCCGACCTGCGCGCGCAAGAGCTCAGGCTGCGCGCCTTGCTCGCGAACGTCGACGCAACGCGAGCGAGCCTTTATCCACGCTTCACATTGACGGGAGAACTCGGCACGGCGAGCAATGCGCTGGTGCACACGCTCAGCAATCCCACGGCGGCGCTGGGCGCAGCGCTCGCGTTTCCCTTCGTCCAATGGAACACGATGCGATATCACGTGCCCATTGCGCAAAGCGAGTATGAAGAGGCGCTTCTCGCGTTTCGGCAGACGCTCTATCGCGCGCTCTCGCAAGTCGAGGACGCGCTGTCCGCGCGCAAACGGCTCGACGACGAAGCCGCGGAGCGCGCGCGCTCGCTCGACGCGGCGCAACGCGCGGCCGAGTTGGCCGAGGCGCGCTTTCGAGCGGGCAAAACGAGCCTCGCGCCTTGGTTGGAAACGCGGCGCACGCTGCGCGCTGCCCAACGCGCGAGCGCGGCGAATCGTCTCGCGCAGTTCGAGAACCGGCTGAGTCTCTATCTGGCGCTAGGCGGAGGGCAGGGCTGAGCGGCGCCGCGGGGCCAAGCGCGAGCGCAACCGCGCCGCCTTGAAGCGAGTATCATCCGTCGCTACGCTGAACACCGGCAAAAGCACACGCGAATCGAGGAGCCGCGGATGATCCGACACATCGTAATGTGGAAACTGAAGGAAACGGCCGAGGGCGCCACGCGCGCCGAAAATGCCGCGAAGGTCAAGGAAAAGCTCGAGGCATGCCGCGACATCGTGCCCGGCATTTTGCATCTCGAAGTGGGCGTCGCAACGCCCGGGCTCGACTCGGATTTCGATGTCGTGCTCGTCTCCGACTTCGCCGACAAGGCCGCCCTCGACGCCTACCAAGTCCACCCGACGCACCAAGCGTTGAAGCCTTTCGTCGCCGCCGTGCGCGAAGCGCGCGCGTGCGTCGACTACGAAGCCTGACGAGCGGTCGATGTCCGATAGCCCCCCTCCCATCGGGCGCGCGCAGGCGCTGGAGAGCCCGTTCGTCGACCATCTTGGCGTGCGCCTCGTCTCGGCGGCCGATGGCGAGAGCGAAGTGGCGCTGGCCCTCGCGCTCACGCATCTGAACACGTGGCACGTCGCCCACGGCGGCGTCACGATGACGCTTGCCGACGTCGCGCTCGCCGCCGCGGCGCGTAGTCTTGCCGACGATGGCGTCGGCGTCGTCACGGTCGAAATGAAAGTCAACTTCATGCAGCCCGGCCGCGGCGAGCTGCGTGCATTTGGGCGCGTGCTGCATCGATCGAGCACGATGGCCTACTGCGAAGGCGAAGTGCGCGATAGCGCGGGGCACTTCGTCGCCAAGGCGCTCGGCACCTTCAAGTACATGCGGCGGCTTGCGGTCGGGCGTGATGTCGTCGAACAGAAGCGGCGTCACGTGCCGGGCGGCAAGCCCGGACCGAGCGACGGCTGACTAAGCCCCGCTGCAAATCGTATTGTGTCCTCCGTTTTATGCTCGCGCTTGGCCTCGTTATAACGGACGAGCAAGAACGGCTCGAATAGCGGATCGGAAAAAGGAGCTCGCCATGACAATGATGAACCGCCAGATTTTGCTCGTTTCGCGCCCCGAAGGCGCCATGTCGACCGACAACTTCAAGCTCGTTGAAACGCCGCTCGCACCGCTCGCCGATGGCCAGTTCCGCGTGCGAAACCATTACCTGTCGCTCGATCCGTACATGCGCGGCCGAATGAGCGATGCGAAGTCGTACGCCAATCCGCAGCCGCTCAACGAGGTGATGATCGGCGCGACGGTGGGCGAGGTCGTCGAATCGAAGCACCCCGGCTTTGCCGCCGGCGATAAGGTCGCCGCGATGTTCGGCTGGCAGGAATACGGCACCTCCGACGGCGTCGGCGTGCAGAAGGTCGACGATACGCACGTACCGTTGTCGGCTTATCTCGGCGCGGTCGGCATGCCGGGCGTCACTGCATGGTACGGCTTGAACAA